>CAMFLX010000199.1 GCA_945957555.1 uncultured Cytophagales bacterium | reverse complement strand
CGAGATTCCTCTACGTCTCGTGGGCTCGGAGATGTGTATAAGAGACAGATTGAGGGGCTACCGGTATTTGAAAATATTCGCAGAAAAGTTTATTAACAATCAGGATCTTTCTGTGCTCATCTTCCAGCAATACACCAGACTGAAGATTTGAGATTAGTGCTTGAAGCCTATTGGTAGTGGTTCTTAACTCAAAATCTGTATTTGCAAACTCGGAAAGAGTGGCTAGTTGTTTCGTATGTATTTGGTTTAGAGCATCTAGTTCAAGGCTTTTCTCCAAAAGCAATTTCTCTGCTTCAAGTCGAGCATTCTGCTCCTGTTTGAGCAATTCCTTAAGTGTTTCTACATCTTCCGACATAGTAGAAGTATGGTTCTGTTTTTAGTAAATAATGTTTTGATGTCGGGAGGCAAAGTCACGTAGTGATTCTGTTTGCTTACAAATATATATGGTGTAACAACGATATAAACTACTTTCGACTTCGGTTCTATACTGGATACGCACTTTGAAGATAAAAGTTGTAGATGTTAAAGGGCACCAAATGATAAAGGCCAGAAATCTTGTTTCTGACCTTTAAAGGTTTTAATGTAATACTGTTTATTAGCATCGCAAATTAATTCACCATTGGCCTTTTTTATTTCTTTACAAACTTCACCATCTGTGTTTCTTGTGCGATATCTATGCGAAGCATATATACTCCGCTAGTCTCGTTATTAAGGTCAATTGTTGGGGTACCTGCTGCTAAGAATTCGTCAAATATTACTTTGCCTAGTGCATTGCTTATGCTAACCCTAGCATCAGACTTTAATATTACAGACAAAGAACCTTCGGTAGGGTTTGGGTAAATGCCGATATTCATAAGAGATAGGTCATCGTTTACTGTCGTAACTACTGATGAACTTACCTTGATGTTATTCAAAGAAATGTAAGAATCTTTACCGTCTAACTGGTAGAGACGTACTTCATCCACGCTTTTGAAGGCAGAAGTCAATAGTCCCGTATTGTTCAGTCGGACAAAATCGCCAGTTGTATTTCCTTTAAATGTAACGATACCTTTCGAAATACTATTTTCGAATGCGGAGATTGCAAATGTAGCTCCATCATAGTTTCCCCAATCCAGGAATGAAAGACTATCGAGCGAAAAACTACTTCCATCTGCACTTTTGATGGTCCAGCCATACATAGGATTTGCATCTCCATACGTGATGATGGCAGGGTAGCCTGACCAGCCAGATTCTTTACCATCATGGTATTGAACTGTATCTACAGTTAATTTTTTTCCTGTTTTGTCGATGGGATAGATTTGTAGGTCCAAATCAGTAATAGTTACTGAGCCGCCATCACCGTCTTGAGCTATATTGTCGATAAAGCCAGTAGCATTGCTAAACAAAAGAGTAGGGCCAGAGGCCAAGGTGACACCGATAGGTACATTTTCTTGTGCAATAATAGGACTTGATAATAGTGACAATGCCGTTACCGAAAATCTAAGGTATTTGTTCTTCATTTGTTTGAGGGGTTTAAAAATCGTTAAAAATATTTGTAAATGAATAAAAAGTGATGATGTCCGTACTATGTTAAGGAGCGTATACCATCAAGTTAGCAAGATACGTAAATCATTAGGAAGAAGTTGAGGGGCTTGATTTCTTCATGATAAAAAACAAGAACTATTGTAAACCGTAAACTGACGACTGTAAACTTTGAAAAGAAAGTATTCAATCTTTGAAAGATTTAGCTAACAAATGTTAAATTTGGAATAGGCTCAGCAAGATATCTTAGACATCTTATTGATTTATATAAACTATCCAAGACTTCGGTCTTTAATATGAAAATTAACTAAAATGCATAAAATACGAACGAACTACGACGTAATCGTCATAGGAGGAGGAGCCATGGGATTGGCCACGGCTTACCATTTAAGTAAGAAAAAAGCCAAGACACTCGTATTGGAACAGTTCACCTTCATTAATCAATTGGGCAGCTCTGCAGGTGTTTCACGACAGTATCGCATCCCATATCCTGAAGAGTATATGGTGCAGATGGCCTTGGATGCCCAACCTTATTGGGATGAGCTGCAAAGTCATGCCCCAATGCCTCTCATGGACAAAGTAGGGACCTTGTGGTTTGGTGACCCAAAGGTACATAGCACCGAAGGCAATATCGCTGAGGCTGAAAAGTCCCTTAAGGCTTTGAACGTCCCTTACACCAGTTTGACTTCTAGGGAAATTGAAAAAAAATATCATTTCACCAATTTACCAGAAACCTACACAGGTCTGTTTCAAGCAGACGGTGCCAGTATAGATCTGCGGGCTACCTTACAGACACTTTATGATTGGAACAAGGTCAATCTGCATGTCACCCTTAAAGAAGAGTCGCCTGTGATCAAGATTGAGCAGATCCATCAAATATTTCAGGTCACTACCCCAGAAGGCGCTTACACTGCCGATAAGATCGTTATTGTGCCGGGACCTTATATCAATAACGTGATCAATCTTTTGAAATTTAAGATCGAAGCCACCTATTGGAACATGTCATCGGCTTATTTCAAAAAGACAGATCCTAAGATCCAATACCCCACGTGGTTTGTGTTTCAAAACGCTGAAGGCAGCAATGGCAACCAGTTCTACGGGTTCCCAGCGGTAGACTGGAATCACCCTGAGTACATAAGGGTGGCACCAGACTTTGTGATCGAACCTTTGGACAATCCTAATCAGCGTACTTTGATCCCCAATCCGCAAGAGTTGGCCTATACTGCCGAATGGGTAAAAAAGCACATGAAAGGACTTGATCCCACGCCACACTACACATCCACTTGTCTCATTGCACTCAGCAAGATTCCCAATAAGGAACTATTGATCGACTTTGCGCCGCCCTATGTCGCCAATAACGATAGCATTGTGGTTTATGCCACAGGCTGGGCAGCCAAGTTTATTCCCCTATTGGGTAAGATCCTTTCTGAGATGGCGCTCGAAGGGCATACGAGCTACAATATTGAGCCTTTTCAGATGGGTTATAAATATTTCAAATCTATGTAGTGTTTCGCAAGCGAAAACCTATAAGGTCTTAAGCTTAGGGCTTTAGCATAGATTAGTATCAGCATCATTTTCTATCGTAACATTTTAAACTAAATATATTATATGAGTAAAAACTTACCGCTCAACTCTGGCATGTCTCCAGATTTGAAAACAGAAGTAGCCATCATCGGTGCAGGTACTTCGGGGCTATATACCGCTTATCGCCTGACGGAGGAACAGAAATACAAAGGTAGCGAAGTACAGATCTTTGACTTGAGTAATAAGATCGCCGGACGATTGGAATCGGTGATTATGCCTGGAATGAATTTCTATGGAGAGTTAGGAGGTATGCGCTACCTTACTTCACAAGAAATCGTTACCACTTTGATCGAGGGCTATCCACTTACAGAGCCCGATTTGGCCAAGCGTACCAAGGTATTGAAGTATCCTATGACGCCCGTGCCTTTTCCTATGGGCGACCCCGCAGAGCTTTTGATGTACCTTCGCAAGCAGCGTATGAAACAAAATGCTTGGGAGGTGGCGCAAAGTAATGGTGAAAAGTTGCAGACGAGGTATTACCTCAATGCCGACGATGAGGGTTTCAATGCAGATCAGTTGTTTAACAAGATCATTTATGATGTGCTCATGGCCGATCCATGGTTTGTGAGCGAATATGGTCATAAGGCATTCAGATATACTACCTATAGGTACGAATTCAAACTCACCAGTTGGGACTGGGATCAGGTAAAGCCTTATTTGAAATATTGTTTTGAAGGTTCTCCCTACAATGGCCGCAAAGTAAACGATATTGGTTTCTGGAACTTGATCAAAGACCAAGTTTCTCAGGAAGGCTATATGTTCTTGGCCAATGCTGGAGGCTATTACTCCAATACCATCAATTGGAACGCCGCAGAGGCCTTTCCTTATATGGTGGGTGATTTCTCCAGCAGTCCTACCTACAAAACCATAGAGGAAGGTTACGACAGCATTGCCTATGCACTGGCTGATGCTTATTTGAGTAAAAAAGATGCCTGTATCTGGTCTGAAAACAAGTTGTTGACCTTCACTAAAGACCATGCACCACATCATACCCACAAGTACAAGCTCGAGTTCCTAAATCTGAAAACGAATAAGACTTGGCATGTATATGCCAATACCATCGTCTTGGGTATGCCAAGGAAATCATTGGAACTCTTGGACCAAAACAATTTCTTCTTCAACATCAACGAGCGAAGCACCCTCAATGAGAACATTCGCTCGGTGATCATGGAGCCTGCCTTTAAGATCCTGATGGGCTTTGAATATCCTTGGTGGAAAAAGGCTTTGGATATAGACTCTGGCCACTCCATTACCGATCTGCCGCTCAGGCAGTGCTATTACTTTGGCACAGACCCTAGCAACGACCACTCCATGCTCTTGGGTAGCTATGGAGATATGGAAACGGAGACTTTTTGGAAGGCGCTGTCCGACGACAAAGTCTTGTTTGAAGTAAGAGCCACCCAATCGGCTTCTCTACAAGAGTTGCGTGCTCTCGACGATGTACAGGCTACAAAGATGATGGTGAATGAAGTGATGAAACAGCTCAGAGAGCTGCATGGCCCTGAGGTGTTGATTCCTGATCCTTACATTACTTGGTTTAAAGACTGGACCGATGATCCTTTCGGAGCAGGTTATCATGCATGGAAAGCAGGCTTTGAAGTCAAAGATGTGATGCCCTACATGCGTAAGCCCTTGGAAACAGAAAACATTCATATCTGTGGAGAGGCCTATTCAGACCAGCAAGGCTGGGTAGAAGGCGCCTTTTGTGTAGCCGAAAAGATGCTGCAAGAGCACTTTGGTCTCCAGCGCCCTACCTGGCTCAGTAAAGATTACTATCTAGGTTGGTAGCCATAGAAACACCCCACAAGCTCAGAAGTTTGTGGGGTGTTTTGTTGAATGTTTACATTTCTATACTCAATATATTCAGTTTTTCACCGCTTTTCCTAAGGCAGAAAGTCGCAAGACTATTGTGATGTTCTCTTTCAAACGTATAAGTTAAATAGATAACTTCTTTGTTCTCTGAATTTAGATCCTGAAGTTTGTCAAGTTTAAATGCATTCAAATAATAACCTTTGATTTTTCCATATTTAGTATCCATTTTCTCGAACCCTGAATTAAAAGTACTGAGGTCTACTATTTTGTTTTTTACAGAATCATCTAAAAGCTCAAAAAAAATTTGATATAACTGATGTTTTAAATCCACCATACCATCGTTCAATAAATTATTTTTTCTATTTATTATTTTTAAGTCAGTTAGTTTATATGTTGCTTTTACTTCTCTTTTCACATTGCGGATGTTTCTCTTAAGTTTGATTTGGATTGAGTTTTTACCTTCGAAATCTTCTTTGCTTAGACCTGTGAAATATATAAAAGCTGCCAAAGATGATAAGTATTCATCAGGTATTTGGTCACTATCTAAATTTTCACCACCAGACAGGGTAAGACCAAGGTAATTAAGCTCTTCTTTGTCAGTCCCTATTTCTACACCGTTAACATTTGTTACTTTTTCTGCTTTTATAAATTCTATTACTTTACTAGTTGCCAATTTGTTCGATTCGCTGATGCAGCTAGTGAGGAGTAAGGCAAGTACGATTACGATTGTTAATTTCATTGTAATTAATTTTTAGATGCTTGATTAGAAATATATTCAATAATTGCCCTTAGGTTATTATATAAACAAGGACATTAATTACAAATATATACGTTTTAATACATTGAACAAATGCACCTATGGGTTGATGTATGCCGTTTGTCCTTCCAATAGCTAAACAATTTATATTACCTATTTCCTCTAGCCTAGAAACATTCAAGTATGATAGATATTTAAATCTCTTGTAGATTTTTGAAAAAATACAAAATAGGCAGGCCTTTATTATCTTTGAATTTAATTTTTTTAATATGATACTTCTAGACGCCGGTGGTGCGATTTTATTCGTGTTTCCCATTTTACTTTTGTTTTTTATGCTGGTTATTGTGGCTATAGAAGCATTTGTGATCTCCAAGATGTTAACGATAACACTTAAACCCAGAATACGCATTTGGGGTTTTGGCGAGACGGAATGGTACAAAAAAGTCATGAGACACGGAGTTTTTCTGAGTGAAAAGCTAGTAGTTCTAGCTTGAATGAAGAAAAACGAGTATCGAAATGAATTTGAAGTAGCATTTTGTCGCAGTAAATTCCTAATGCGTATTCTGGGTTAAACTGGGATATGCTATTTCCTTCATTGCCAATCTTCTTTCATTGATTGCTGGATTGATATTGATGAGCTATGATTTAGGCTTTAAAAAAAAAGAACTTAACTTTTTGATGATGTTTTTGATTACCTATGTTTTAGAATACATAGTACTCCATTTGTATTTCAAATCTAGATCTAAAAAGGAACTATTATTTACCAATTTGCTCATGAATGTGATTTCCTATTTTATATTATGGCTCATTACTTTTAAAATGTTATGAAAAGGGCAGTTTTCTGGGGCAGTTTACATTTTGTAAATGATTTTCTGGCGGGTTATATACTTGCAAGTCTTAATGCAAAGTTAGTCGATGTCTCTAAAATTGGTCTATGGGTACTTATATATAACCTTATCGCATTTGGAGGTCAACCAGTATTTGTGCTATTGGCATATACACGTGCACGTTTAACATTCTGGTTTATAACATTACTGGCTTTGTTGGCTTTAGGCTTGTTCTTGTTTCAAACCAACAATGTTGGCCTGTCAATTTTGTGTTTAGGGTGCTCTTCTATACTCGTACATGTAATAGGTAGCATAGAAAGTCTTGGTGGTAAGTCCCAAGCAAGTCTAGTTGGTATTTTTGCTTCGCCAGGAGTAATGGGACTAGCCCTAGGTGGTTATTGTGCCATACAATTTGTAGACGTGAGTTTACCTTGTTACATAACAATGGCTACCATGGTATTCGTGTATACATTTTTTTATAAAAATACAAAAGATGCTAATGTCAATAGTATCGGGTATGATACATCATTTCATGTACATGACCTCCTGATGATAATTTTATTATTTATCATAGCCATGCGATCGGCAATATGGAATACCATACAACAAGATTATATTGCAGAACCCAAATTAATGCTCTTAATTGCTTTTGCTGCTATGCTTGGAAAGGTAGTAGGAGGGGTAATGTCTCAAATTTGGAATGCTAAAAAATTTACTATATTGGCATTGGCACTCTCTTTTCCATTTATCCTATTTTTTAAAAAAAATATAATATTGTTTTGCATTGGCGTTTTTTTTCTTCAATCCAGTTTTCCACCAATGGTGTGCCTCATGCTTGAAAACTTAAGAAAACATACAGCAGTGTTGCTTAGCTTGGCGTTTGGAGTCAGCATCGTTTTGGGTGGTGGATTATACTACATATCGATATATATACCTGAAAAGATATTTGTGGCTAGTATCTTAATTGTTTCTATGATATTACTCGTGGGAATAGATAAAGTTAAAACTTGGTTTTCCTAGAATTGCCATATTTCAATAAGCCGTAGTTTATTGGTATGATTTCCCCTAAAATGCTTAAATTTGGAAAAAATTCCCAATATGGGAGAGTTTGTGAGGGTGCGAGCTGTTTGATAAATGATAAAAAGCCGTCTGTAATGTGTTTTGAGCCATATTTATCACTTAAGTAGCTCATGTAGCGGTATTGGCACAGCTATTGCAAATATATCAGTATGGATTTGAATTGAAGAAATTAAAAATAAGAAAGATTTAGGTTAGTTTAGGGTTTAAAATTGCAAAGTAGCACGGTTTCCGTGCTTTTTTGTTTTATGGGTATTTAGAAATACCCAACTTTCGTTGTCGGAAACACCTAGCCTGCTGGAAATGCCCAACTTTTGCTGTCTGAAATGCTGCGCCGAGAAGAAATGCGCTACTTTCGTTGATGAAACGCTGCGCCGCCTAGAAATGCGCTACTTTTTGACAAAGTGGCATATTTCCGTCAGGAAATGCGCTACTTTCGTTGATGAAACGCTGCGCCGCCGAGAAATGCGCTACTTTTTGACAAAGTGGCATATTTCCGTCAGGAAATGCCCAACTTTCGTTGTTTGAAATGCTACGCCGAGAAGAAATGCTACACTTTTGCTGACGAAACCCTATTTTAACCTTGATTTGGGATAAGGGAAATCATGTCAGCCCTTTAGTGCTCTAGTTTCATCAGTTATAGGGTTTTCTATCATCATGTCACCTCTATGAGGCTTTTGAGTGACAAAGAAGGGCTGAAGTCCCGATATGATTATAGTAACATTACAGATAGGGCTCTTTGGAGCCCTGAAAGGGTGACATGATGATTTGAATGCATTTTCTCGTACCTAATTGAGGTTAAATTACAAATTTGTAAATTTTTGCGAGCACTAAATGTGTAACACCTTAACTTATCTTATAATAAGACAAAGGCTTAGCCTCGGATTTAACCATAAATAAGCCCACTGATATTTAGATAATAACATGTAATAAAACTGCTGATATGTTTTGAGAAATCAACTAAAATGCTAGTTTTGTAATACTTAAAACTCCTATAATAAAATGAAAGTATCAATCGTAAAACTCTCTAAGTTAACCAATCCCGAATGTTTGGGATTTTTGAAACATGTTTCTCTCATCACCAACAAGGTTGGTACCGATGTACTTAAAGTAACGAATCAGTCCAATGTGCTCAGCAGTAATCTGGGCAATCTAGAGTTGGCTTTGGCCAAAGAAAAAAGCAGTGCGCACACACAGACCTTGAACGACCTGGATCGAGAGCGAGACGTGCTCATCTCGGCCTTCATCAAGTGGCTGGACGTCATGCAGTTTTTTCCAGATACAGCAACTGCTGCCAAGGCGACTCAGCTGTCTCATTTCTTGGATGGTTTTGGGGCTAACATTGCCAAACAAACCCAACTGGCCGAGAGTACCATCCTCAGCAACATCGTGAAGGGTTTCAGGGACGATGCCACCCGCAAGGGCTATTTGGCCGACTTAAACGGCACGGCTTGGATCGATGCCATAGACAAAGCAAACGCCAACTTCATCGCCTCTTCCGCAGAGCGTGTCTCTAGCAGTTCTGACGACAGCAAGGTGTTGCCTTTCTCCAAAGTGCGACAAACGGCCATCGAAGCGTACTACGAATTGATATCCATGCTCGAGAGCCGCTACAAAACCGCAGCTGAGGACAAACAGCCCGTACAGGCTTACGAAAACTGCATTTCGGAGCTGAACGAGCTCATCAAACAAACCAACGCCTCGGCAGAAGTGTCGCACGCCCGCAAGGCCTCCACGACCACCACGACCGAGCAGCCCAAGGCTTGATAGCTCCTCATTTTCCCACGAAGGCCCGTTAAGAAACGGGCCTTCGTGTTTGTAGTAGGGATGATGC
>CAMFLX010000198.1 GCA_945957555.1 uncultured Cytophagales bacterium | reverse complement strand
ATTTTATAGCGTTAGAGATTAGGTTTTGAAACAACTGCCTCAACTCTGTTTCATATACATTCAACCTTGGTAATGATTCTACTTCTACTAGAGTATTTGTAGTACTAATCAGATTTGCAAGATCAGTAAGCACGTCATCAACAATTTGTTTGCAATCTGCATGTACGAGTTTTTTATCTCTTCCGAGTTTTGAGAAATTCAAAAGTACTCTGACCAAAGTACTCATTCTTTGGGTTGCCGACTCCATAGTTTTTAGGTAGCCCCTACCTTGTTCATCAAGAACATCACCATAGTCCTCTTCTACCACTTGAATATAATTACAGACTGTGCGAAGTGGTTCCTGTAGATCATGAGAGGCCAAAAAAGCAAATTGTTCCAACTCTTTATTCCTAATCTCTAACTCGTTCTGCCTGATCAATATCGACTCTTGAATCTTTCGCTCCGTAATATCTATAATAGAAGCCAGTACCATTTGCCCATCGTCGGTTTCTATCGGGTTAAGACCTATTTCTACTTGAATTTCGGTACCATCTTTCTTTAGACCAAAAAGATCCCTTCCGGCGCCCATTGGCCTTACCTCTGGAGATTCAAAAAATCCCCCCCTGTGACTTGGATGCCTTTTCCTAAATCGTTCTGGAATCAGGATCTCCAACATGCTCCCTATCATCTCATTGCGAGAATACCCAAAAAGTTTTTCTGCTTGTGCGTTTACGAGCGTAATCACCCCCTCCTTATTGATCAAAATCATTGCGTTCGGTGCCGACTCTACAACCAATCGAAAGCGCGCTTCCGCCTTCTTTCGTTCTGTAATATCAATAATAGATGCCAACACCAAAGTTCCATCTACTGTGACTACAGGATTTAGGCCTATTTCGATGGGGAATTCTGTTTCATCCTTTCTGATCGCGAACAACTCCCTACCTACCCCCATAGCTCTTACCGTTGGTGCATGAAAAAACATATTTCGAAAACAGGAATGATGTTCATGATAACGCTTGGGAATCAACAACTCAACAAATTGACCAATAAGTTCGGTCCTTGGGTAGCCAAACAGTTTTTCAGTTTGGGTATTCACATAAGCCATTTTCCCCTCCTTGTTGACTAGCACAATGGCATTAGGACTTGACTCTACAATAAGTTGAAAAGTAAGTTCAGAGTGTTTAATTTGCTCTTGAGACATTGGGAATTGATTTTTATGTTAAAAATGGATCAAAATAATTCAAGAACATCAATAGTAATAAAGCAAGACCCAATTATAAGCTCTAATTGTAATATGTTCGGCCTTGAGTGGCAAGTCCTAGATTCAGCTTAGGAAACCCAACTTTATTATATTTTTATATTTTCACAGAACAATTATAGGCTTTTATTACAAATAATACAAGATATAAGTTAAATATTAAACTATTTATATATTTATAAAAAACTCAAACTATAAAACTACAGATCTATTTTAGGACAAGATGCCTATAAGTCTCAACAGCTCAACATCGAAAGTCTGTAGACACCACCTTGTAAATCCCTCAACTTCAGAAGCAGGCATCCACCTTATAAATTTAAAATATTCTTTTTTAAACAATTCTGGATGAGAACTTACCGCCAACAATACAGACTGAGCCAATTTAACCATGATTTAAAAAATTTATTAAACTTAAAAAACAATTCTGAAATAAATCTGAGTATATATACAGATAACGCTTTGACGATAAAATCTCGTATACACCTGCGCCGAACTATAACAATAAAGTATCTTAAACCAACAAATGATAGAGTTTGGGCACCGTATATTTATTAAAAGTGAACGTTTTACACTACGAAAACCTTTATATATTATTCATATCTTTACTCAAAAATTTCATCAAGCGTGCGGCCTTTATTCCATATTGTAATTCAAGACTGGTTTGAGCAAACTTTTGGCCAGCCCACCAAGGTACAAACTCAAGCATGGGAACAAATCAAACTAGAGAAAAACACACTCATTGCAGCACCAACAGGTTCTGGAAAGACCCTAGCCGCATTCCTAGCCATCATAGATACTCTTATATGCCGAGGGCTTAAAGATGAATTGCCAGAAGGCGTTCAGGTAGTTTATGTATCGCCACTTAAAGCATTAAGCAATGATATCGAACGCAACCTACAAATCCCACTACATGGTATAGCCAAAGCATTGCAAGAAAATGGGCTACCTGAAATAAAGATTAGGGCTATGGTACGAACAGGTGATACAACCATCACCGACCGAACCAATATGATCAAGAACCCGCCTCATATCTTGGTAACCACACCAGAGTCTCTATACCTACTACTTACAAGTAAAAATGGTCGCAGAATGTTGCAAACTACGCGCACACTCATCATTGATGAGATCCATGCACTAGTAGGAGACAAAAGGGGCTCACACTTGGCACTCTCGGTGGAACGCCTAGAAGCACTCACACAAAATAAGTTGCTCAGAATCGGGGTATCCGCCACCCAAAAACCTATAGAACAAGTTGCTCGATTTCTGGTAGGTAATACACCAGAACCCATAGAAGATGTCTGCGCAATTATCAATACTGGGCACCGACGCAAGATGGAACTTACACTTGAACTTCCTGATTCACCCCTTACTGCGGTAATGGCTAATGAAGTATGGGCAGAGATCTACACTAGATTAGTACAACTTATACAGATACACCAAACCACTTTGATCTTTGTAAATACTCGTCGTATGGCAGAGCGTGTTGCCTTTAATCTAGCAGAGATTGTGGGCGAAGGCATCATCATGGCACACCATGGGAGCATGTCTAAAGACCATCGCCTTGAGGCAGAACAACGCCTCAAAGCTGGTCGTCTTAAGGCCCTCGTAGCTACAGCATCCCTTGAGCTCGGTATTGATATTGGTTCGGTAGATCTGGTCTGTCAGATTGGCGCTCCAAGATCTATCTCTGGCTACCTACAAAGGGTCGGTCGCTCAGGACACAGTGTGAAGGGTCTCCCTAAAGGAAAACTATTTCCACTTAATTGCGAAGAACTGGTAGAGGCCATTGCACTGATGGATGCAATTAGGCAAGGAGAGCTGGATCATATCGTTATGCCCGAAAAACCGCTCGACATCCTCTCCCAACAAATAGTTGCCGAAACAGTCTTTGAAGACTATGAAGAAGATCGGCTATTTGAGCTATTTAGCAAGGCCTATCCCTATCGACACCTAAGCCGTAAGGAATTTGACGATATAGTCACCATGCTTTCTGAAGGTTTTACCACACGAAATGGCAGACGCAGTGCTCACATACACCACGATGTAGTGAATGGAAAGCTAAGGGCACGCAAAGGTGCGGGACTCACAGCCCTACTTTGTGGAGGGGCTATTCCTGACAATTTCGATTATGACATCATCTTAGAACCAGAAAATACCTTCATAGGTACACTAAACGAAGATTTTGCCATTGAAAGCTTGCCAGGCGACATTTTCCAACTAGGGAACAACTCTTGGAAAATCATGAAGGTAGAGACGGGAAGAGTGATCGTTCAAGATGCACAAGGTCAACCCCCAAGCATCCCCTTTTGGCTTGGTGAGGCACCTGGTCGATCCGATGAACTTTCCTTTGCTGTATCAAGGTTTAGGGAAGGACTTTCGGAACAATTGGGAGATCTCAGTGAAATCAATATGGAAGACGAGGAAGCCCCTTGGAAAAGTAATGCCATGGTTTGGCTAGAGAGAGACTTAGGCATTGATACTGTGGCGGCTGACCAAGTAGTCATGTATTTGGCCACGGCCAAAGCAGCCTTAGGACTTTTACCCTCACAAAACGACCTATTTATGGAGCGTTTCTTTGATGAGGCGGGCGACATGCACTTGGTCATCCATTCCGTATTTGGTTCGCGCATCAATAAAGCTTGGGGGCTCGCCTTGCGAAAGCGCTTCTGCAAGAAGTTCAATTTTGAACTTCAAGCCGCAGCTACGGAAAACTGCATCATTTTATCTTTAGGCTCTACACACAGCTTCCCCATCGAAGAGGTTTATCAATATTTGAGTCCTCAAACGGTACGGGGTATTCTGGTGCAGGCTCTACTTGATGCACCCATGTTTGGCGTACGTTGGCGCTGGAATGCCTCTAGGGCACTGGCTGTTCCTAAGCGCTTTGCCAATAAAAAAGTACCACCTCAGATCCAGCGGTCTATGTCAGAAGACCTTGTCGCCTTGGTATTCCCAGACCAATTGGCTTGTTTAGAAAACATAGTGGGGGAAAGAGAGGTACCGGACCACCCACTTGTTCAGCAAACCATACATGACTGTCTTACAGAACTGATGGATATTGAGGGCTTAGAAAAGCTACTAAGTAAAATCAAGTCAGGACAGATCCGATTACATGCCAGAGACTTACGCGAAGCCTCTCCCCTAGCTCAAGAAGTGCTAACGGCTAAACCTTATGCTTTCTTAGACGATGCACCTCTGGAAGAAAGACGTACCAATGCCATACAAACACGTCGGTGGATCAGCCCCGCTGAAGCCAAAGACCTAGGTAAACTGGATATTGAAGCTGTAAATGGTGTCAAGGAAGAAGCATGGCCACAAGCCCAAAGCCCAGACGAACTTCATGACGCACTAGTACTTTGTGGCTATATTACCCAACAAGAGGGGGATTACAATGCTTGGCTCCCTTACTTTGATGAGTTGATTTATGAACAAAGAGCCACCCGTATCGTATTGCCAAATATGGATCTATGGGTAGCCACAGAGCGGCTACCACAATTCCTAAAACTGTTGCCCCAAGTCCTCTTAAAACCCAAACTTGAGATTCCTGAAAAGATCCTCCTCAGGCAAAATAACGACAAGGATCCTTTGGTTGAAATCATAAGAGGAAGACTGGAAGCTCTAGGACCTGTACGCGTTCAAGATTTGGCGCATAGCTTAAGTATGGACGCAAGCCAGATCATGCAAGCGCTATTGGCTCTTGAAAATGAAGGCTTTGTATTCCGAGGCCACTTTACTCCAGAAGAAACCGAAGTGGAATGGTGCGAACGTAGGCTCTTGGCCCGTATTCACCGATATACGCTTCGCAAGTTGCGCAGCGAGATCGAGCCTGTGGCCCCATCTGAATTCATGCGCTTTCTTTTCTCTTGGCACCACATCACTGATGAGACCAAACAAGAAGGCCCAGAGGCACTACGCAAGGCACTCCAACAGCTCGAAGGTTTTGAAGCACAGGCTGCCGCTTGGGAAAGCGATATCATTCCTGCACGTATCAGCGACTACGATTATATGTGGCTGGATGTCTTGTGTCTCTCAGGCCAAACCACTTGGGGCCGTTTCAAATCTTTTCTCAATGCCAAGTCTGAAAAAGTGACCAGTTACCCCATCAAAACCACTCCAATAGCTTTGATATCACGCACACAATTAGGACTTTGGAAAAACGGTAGCTTCGACCACGCACCTGATTATCAACAAGTGCTTTCTAGAGAAGCCTTTGAAGTCTATACCTGTTTGAAAGATCATGGGGCTAGCTTTTTTAATGATATTTTGACGCGCACCAAACTCTTTAAATCGCAATTGGAGAATGCCCTGAGCGAGCTTGTAGCCGCCAGCCTTATTACCTCCGACTCTTTTACAGGTCTTAGAGCCCTCTTGCTTCCTGAAAAACATAAAACAGAAGGCCAAGGACGTCGTTCCAGTGGCATGCCTTTCTCTATGGAAAATGCGGGTCGATGGTCACTTTTTCAATACCAACAAGAACCCCAAAGCTTGGAAAAGGAAAGCAAACGAATGGAACAGATCGCAAAGGTTCTTCTAAACCGTTACGGAGTTCTCTTCCGCAAGGTCATTGAAAGGGAACCCTATGCGCCCGCATGGAGAGATTTGGTAAGAACGCTCAGGAAAATGGAAGACAGAGGAGAAGTTCGTGGGGGCAGGTTCATCACTGGTGTTTGGGGAGAACAATTTGCACTCAGTGAGGCCATCACCTTATTGCGAAGTACCAAAAAAGAAGAAAAAGCGAACACTTTGGTTACCATTTCAGCTTCAGACCCCTTAAACCTCACGGGGATCATTACCCCCGGAAGGCTTATCAGTACCATCTTTAGCAATCGTATCCTCTACCGTGATGGAGTGCCTATTGCTGTGAAAGAAGGTAAAGAGGTACAATTTATCGTAGCTGTAAACGAAAAGGAGAAATGGATGCTCCAAAACCAACTCATTCAAAGGAATATCTCTCCAAAGCTAAAAGTATATTTAGGTAAAGGTATTTACTAAAAGTATACTTTTATGAAGTTTTTATTATCTCTCCTACCTGTTTTTATTTGAAATATATACTATTTCGAACGGGAAGGAATATAACTTAGAAACAATGTTATATCCCAGTATTTATCATACAATCTATCGTCATGAATTCTGGTAAGCCTGAAAGGGAATTTTGTCCAAAAAGTTAAGTACCAGCTTCTAGCCAATCTATATCTGTAGCCTACGCCTAAATTCAACAAAAAATTATAGGCATTGGCCACTCTATTAGGCAAATTATTGAGCCTAAAATTATTACCAATACCCACACTTCCAAAAACAACATGTTTGGGTGTACCGTTGCCCCCAGCTTTATGACTATTAAAATCAATAACATTATCGAAGCTAAGGTTCAGAAATTTAAAATCTTTACCAAACTCTTCTTTCACAAATGCATGATTATAAGACAAATTCAGATTACAGGATATAAGTCGTTTCATGCTACGACTCACCGAAAACTGATAACCTAAACCAGAAAATTTATTGATAGGATCATAGGTAAATTTTGACGATATAAAACTATATGAATAATACGGTCTTTCTGAAGAAATACTATCCTTAGTATCTACATCCAACAAGGACAATCTTGTAAAGTAACTACTTATACTCAACTGCTTACTGTTATATAAATTATGATTGCTTGGTTCATTTACCAAATAACTTTTTTGTGCAATCATACAATAACACCCTAAATAGAAGTGGATTAAAAAACAAAGATGTTTCATTTTCAATATTCTTTATTAAACTTATTCTACAATTCCCCTATGAGCGAGAGACGAACTGATAAGCGGTTTTGTAATGCGCCACAAGTTAAATAAACTACTCTTCGAAATCAAACTCCAGTCATTTGCCATACCACCAAAGCATGGTTTGAGATGAGCAAGAGTTGCTAAATGTTGTAACATTGGTGGTTACAAACTGTTTGGTCAATAATAGGATATTTATCTTATTCTATTTAATTTTAATAAATGTTTATGATTCAAATGATGAAAAAAGTAGCTCTGGTAGCCTTGTTATTCCTGAGTGTTTTTGTGAACACTAATGCACAACAATCAAGCAATGTAGTAATTGAAGACTTTGAAGATGGTGACACTAAAAACAATTTAGGTGGGTATTGGTATAGTTTTGACGACAATCAAGGAGGTGGTAAAAGCCATTTGAAGCAACAAGTCTGGCAGGAAGGTTTTACAAAGGCGGGTGGTTACCAATCACCTGGGATGTTTAAGGTAGGTGTATTCCTTGACAAGGGCAGCTATCAGTGGAGTCCCTATTATGCCTTCGGCACAAATCTGGATAAGACAGCCACTTTAAACCCATCTCATTTTGCAGGTATTTCTTATTGGCATAAAGGTGTGGCACATAAGTTTAGAGTAGATACACCAGAAATAGAGGATTATGATTATTATGAAACACCAGTACCAGCAAGTGCAGAATGGACCTTAGTGACTATTGAGTTTTCTATGCTAAACCAAGGCGGTTGGGGCAAAAAAACTCCTCTCAATTTGGACAACTATGTAAAACTCGTCTGGAATTTAAATGAAACCTCAGGAGATTTCCAAATCGACCAGATCACTTTGGTAAAAGAGATCAAGTATGAGAAACAATATAACTTGAAAATTTTACCAGCGTCCATTCCCGTCCCTCTTGCAGTTAAAGGCAATGTGACCAATCCCTTAAACGAGTTGTCCAAAAAGTACCTTACCAAGGGTATGAACTTGGCAAGCTGGGCAGAAGCAGGTAAGATCACAACTACAAATACTAAGGATTGGAAATACAATGAGGCCACTATAAAACTGCAAGCAGCACAAGGCTTGTTAGGTATTCGGTTCCCTATTGATTTTGATTTATATGTAGTTGACAAAACAAACGTGTTAAACGGCACTCAAAAAACAATAACTATTGAACCCATTCTGTACACATTGCTTGATTCCATGAATGTGTGGACTAAGCGCTATGGCTTGTCTTTAACTATTGATTATCACGCCTATGATGGCACATATAATCGAGCAACTTCCAAAGATCCTAAGTTTAGAGCCGCTACGTCGTCCTTATGGCGTGTAATCGCTACACATTTTGTGAAAGAAAAGAGACCAGACCTTTTCTTTGAGTTGACCAACGAACCAGGACTCAGCCTACCTGAGGGCGAATATATAGATCAGGCAGATTGGACCTTGTTAGCGCAGTCTATGATAGACTCAATACGGACCGTAGACAAAACGAGACCCATTATCTTTGGCGATACAAAATGGTACAGCTTAGATGAACTTATAAAAAACAAACCTCTTAAAGATAAATATGTGATCTATTGTTTCCACATGTACGACCCTTTTGTTTTCACACATCAAGGTGCTACATGGACCAATATGGGCTCTATGAAAAACGTCCCTTTCCCCTATTCTCCAGAACGATGGTCTACTGAGTTCCGCGATTTTGGCATTGTAAGTGGCACTCCGCAATGGGTAAAGGATCAAATGAATAGATATTACCAAGAAGGCAATAAGCAATTCATTAAGAATAGGTTGTCAAAAGTAAAAAACTGGGCTTATGACTACAACGTACCTCTCATCTGCAACGAGTGGGGCGCACTGTCAAATACTGCCAAAATCGAAGATTTAAATGCATACTTTAAAACAATGGGTGAAATTTTTAGAGAAATGGATATCTCTTGGCAAGTGTGGTTTGGAATCATGGACTCAGAGAACAAGCTGCTACCCGGTATGTCTGAAGCCTTGGATCTAAAAACGAAATAAGGCTATTCAATAAACTGGAACTGAGTAAGACTCAAACATTGTAAAAGAGGCTATTCTGATCCTCCAATAAATCGTTTCGTTTGCTTTACTTTGAGCGGCGCAATAACGAGCACATTTGGATTTTTAATCTCAAAACTTGAGGTAATTGATATATAACTATTAGGAATAAGAAAAAGCATTATGGGCTCTTGCCCCAAATTAGGATTGGCCCACAAGTACATACTCTACTACAATTCTTTTCTCCGAAAACTTTTACGATCGTAATCATAGCAAGCATTAAGCTCAAGATATATCTATTGAGTCTTTGAATCCATTTCTAAAATAAAAAGATCCGCTAAGTTGGTATTTAACCTGAATTCAGGATAAGGAAATGTTTATGAGCCAAGGCACTGCGGGCGGTAAGCGCAGGAAAGGT
>CAMFLX010000197.1 GCA_945957555.1 uncultured Cytophagales bacterium | reverse complement strand
GACTCTAAGCCATCTTGTTTTTAAGGTATTGATGGTAAAGCTATTTTTTTTGTATTGCTCCAGAGTAAACTTACCCACAGTAGTAAATCCTTCAACGGATGAAACCAAAGAAGCTTCGACAAGAACATCTTTTGCACATATGCCCGCATACTGTTGTTGACATGAATTGTCAAAATCAAGACGTTCTACATCGTGTACCTCTGAAAGTTCAAAAAGAAATACCAAAGAAGAGGTTTTATATTGGCTGGAACACCAACCATTACTGCCATTTTCGTCTATGATGGCCTCTGCAGACCATTCGTCTATTCTTGCGGTGGTATTTCTAGTAGGTGTATAGGCGCCTGGGTTGGATAAAAGTCTACAACCACTTCTTAAAGACAATGCATTGTAAGAGGTGTTTTGGCCAAAGCAGAACCATGCAATGGTGATCAAAGATAGAATAGTGCCTTTTTTCATGAATTTTGTTTTAAAATAACTGTATACGGGTCTACTAGATGCGAGTTTTATTGAATGGTAAAGATGTAACCCAACACCTAATCGCATAGACCTTTTCCTAAGTGTCGGGAGATGAAATAGTGTTCATCTCTGCCCCGTTAATATATTAGTAAAGTGGTAATACCCAGTGTTTCATTCCTAAAACCATCATCATTTGCCTAATCTTTTTGCAATATAGATTAACAGAAATTGGCGAAAAGGATACTTCTGATTTTTAAGTATACGGTCAAATTGAATTTGCCAAAAAGAATTTTTATCTTTTTGATATTTGGAGATACTGCTGTATGCGGTAATCAAACCTCCCAAAACATCTTTGGCTCTTTTATCTTTAAGGTTTTGATGATTTAGGTTGAGAACATCAATAAATACCTCTGCTTGTTTTTTATGAACGTCTTCTAGATTGGGTTTTGCTACTATGGTGCCATCAGCATAAGCATCAAAATAAGCATTGTTTTTTGAATGATTTACATCAGAATTAGAAACGAAAATCAGAGGAGGGATAAGTTTGCTCCCTCTTTCCTTGTCACAATGTAATTTTCCTGTATGTATATCTTTAGGTGGTGTCTTACACACAACTACTAAATTATAATAGTTAGTTGATAATTCCTTATTATGTTCTTTAGCAATCACATGTTCAATTGAAGAGTTATCTAAGGTGATTTGTTGTTGACAATACGCACATAGTCCATGTTGTTCTTCAATAAGGAATTTTTTGGCACTACCCAGATTACGTAATGATGAATAATCATTGCCATAGTCAAAAGATCTCTTGCCTAAACCTGTCTTAAACCAATTTTCCCATTCCGTTGGTGGGGTATCATTTTTCTTTATGTATTGCATATCGTTATTCTTGACTCATAGAATCATTCCACTCAATTAAAGCAAGGGCTTTGTTGATATCAGCATCTTCTTCTCCTAGAAGTATTGTGAGTTCTTTCAGCAAGGGTATATATCTTTCTCTATCATTAGCGTCTATCAATCTAAAAAGCCTATCTAACTTATTTTGGGTGGGGACATGTCTGTCTGCCGCCCCAAGAACATTTCTTAAAACAGAGTTTATTTGTTTTCCAAAGTAGTCCTGTTCCTGTTTTTGGATTTCATTATCACTAATTACATAAAGGGAGCCATTCTGAAAATTTGCAACCACAGTAGGGCTATGCGTCGTTATGAAAAATTGGACTTTAGGAAAAAGTGCTTGAAGGATTTCAATGGCTCTTGCTTGCCATTTTGGATGCAAATGAAGATCGATCTCATCAATTGTAACAACTCCAAATACATATTGAGAGATTTCATTTAAGTTTAACCATGGATTAAGTTGTGATGCTCTCCATACTAAATCGAAAATCAAGTATAATAAATTTCTAAATCCGTCAGAGTAGAGGCTTAATGGTAAATCATGATCAGAGTCGTAATTCACGAAAAGTTCATTATTAAAATCAGGATCTTGGTATATTTTCAGTGAGAAATCCTCGGGTAAATCTAAAAATAAAATCAGTGTTTTACGAATTGCTGCTTCAACATTTTCTAATATTTGATCTGTTTTTTCGATTCCCTTAATTTGTAAGGTGGCTCTTCTTGTTACAGCATTACCTAACCATTCATTTAAAACTCCTTTTATAGCATTTTCTTTCAAACATTGTAAGTAGCCATTTCTTCGTCCATTTGCTGGATCATATTTCTGTTTACCCGATAAATAGGCGTCTTTAAATAGTCTTTGAGTTGAATAAAAAGCTAGAACTGGAGCAACTGTTTTATCTTCATTATCTTGGAAATTGCTAAAATAAGTGCGACCATATTTACTGGCAGGGTTGTCGGATTTAGTATTATTTTTAGTAGCACTTCTGATCATTCGAGACCATTCTCCTCCGATCAAACTTGAATTTGCCTTAACTGATGCTAATGCTTCTCTTTTGCCATGATTGATTTTGATTTCATCAAAATCAATCATCCGTTGCATTTTTTGTTCTTGAGAATTGAAAAAGCCTCCAATAGCAACATTAACAGCCTCTAGAATACCTGTTTTGCCACTACCATTCCCACCGACAAATAGATTCACACCTTCCTTAAACTGTATATTGAGAGTACTGAAGTTCCTGAAATTGGTTAATGTTAATTCATCTATTCTCATTGTCTTCTATGATCAATTATTATGTACTGAAGAATGAATTAAGTATTTATCATTCACAATGCCAATTTTAAGAAATAGTAAGCACATATCCAATAATGGCTAATGGTATGCTATATTAGATTTTGTTTTAGTGCATTTTACTTGTACTATTATTCACCCTTTACCCCAAATGCACAAGAAAGGCGGCTATATCAAAATTGTTAAGATTCAATTAAAACAAAAAAGGCCGTCTTACAACGGCCTCTTATTGATATAAATATCTAATATTTTAAGACCTCCTATCGATCTGTCTCAAAATCGTTGGGGCTTGAATCTCTTGGTCTTTAGCTAGGAGCAAGACCTTTGAGATCAGTTCTGCGGATTTGGGATCTTCATCTGCAAAGGGCAGGAAGATCCTTCCTCTGTGTTGGGAGTGCACGGGCAAGATGGAGAGATACTTCCCTGGCATCTGGTGCACTACGGCACTGCCTAGGTGTACGCTGTATTCAGCCATGCTTCCTTTAATGATCGCATGGGTGCCCACGATGTCCACATTGGGCAACTTGAACAAACGTAAGCTTTCCCTGAGCAGTACCGATCTCATTTCTATAGAAGAATGACTCGCTTCTGGGTCTACCCCACCCACATGCGCTACACTCACTACGAGATCCAGATCGCGCATCACTTCTGAAAAGAGTCGAGGTTCAATGTCCTCCAAAGGTACCTTTTTATACTCCCTGAGGGCATAGAACTCTACAGTCTCCAAAGTTGGAGCTTCTATGTCAGCAGGAGAGAACCAATCGGCCATGGCATGGAGTCTCACATGCAAACCTTGCTTATGGAAGATCTTCTGTAAACCCTCGTCATAATCCAGCTTCCAGCCTCTGGTCTTGAGCAAGGCCAGTGCCTGTTTGGGTTGTACTTGGTGTCCCTCGTAACGCCTCGAATATACACGCGATTGCAATTCGTCTGGCGTAGGCACATACAGTTCCCTAAATACCTGCTTGAAAGGTTGCTTCAATTGGTTGTCGAAACAATAGTGTTGATATTCTGTCCACAGTTGAAGGCGGTGCAGATCTACACAGTGCGCGATGCGGAAGGTTTCCTTGTCACCCACTTCATGTATCTCGCCCAAGGCCGAAACCAACCTTCCGTTGATGAAGAAACCAGACTTCTCCCCTCCTACCAATACCAGCTTCTTGAGGTGTACCGAAATGACGGGATGCTGGGACAGATTCTGTATTTCCGACAACAAGAACTCGTCGCCTCGCACCATGGCCTCTTCCAAGGCTTTACGAGAACGCGACCATTGCTCTTTCAGGGTCTTTTTGTAGTCATTAAGTTCTGCATAGAGCTTATGTTTTTTGACCACTGCAGGTACCGTCTTGAGTGTTTTACCTGCTTTGCTGAGCAAGAGGTCCGCCTTGCCTTCCTCATCGATTTCCAAACTGAGTTCTACCCCATCGATGATCACTTTGGTTTCCTTGTTCAGGATCTTCTGCACCTGCTGTGTTTCCATGGCCCAAGTGAGCCTGATCGGATCAGGATAGCCCGCATTACGTGCAAGGTTTTCCATCGCTACCTGTATGGCCAGTGCTTCGCTCGACTGCTTCATGGCACCAAACTCCTTGCTTTCTTTCTTGAACTTTTGGAGGTATTCATATCTTGAGAGTACATCCTTTTCAGGATTGGCCTTGCTCAAAGGTACGAGTCCATAGACGCGTAGATAATCCTGGTCACGCTTGTCTTTGACTTTGGCGGTTACTTCAGTGATCTTGAGGTCACCCGTGAGTACATCGGAGTACAACCTTGCCCTGCGGTGACCGTTGCCATCGCTGATGTACTTGGCTGCATTGTATAAGATCTCCCAGCGTGCCTTACCCAGTTCCTTGTAGGCGACTTGAAACCAGTCTTTATCCACCGCACCTTGGCTGAAATCATCGAAGCTTACTGCCGAATACTTGGACACCTCACTTTCAAACTCAGCGGTTTCCAGTTCATCGCTTACGGTTTTGGTATGGGCATGCATCCACCAGATGGCCGCATCCAGTCCTTTCCAATTCAGGTATTTACTGATGTACTTTTGCCACTGTGGTGCATAGATCGCCGCCTCAATGAGCCTTACTTCAGAGATATGGGCAGCTTTTAAAGCAGCATCAAACTGCTCTTGGGTAGCTGTAGCCTCTGGATAACAATGTTTGATCAGGTAACTGAACAGTTTTTGTTTGTCGAGGGTATTGTAATACCATGAATAAATGTAACCACGGTACAAATTGCCTTTACCCAAACCTAGCAACAAGGCCACCAAACGATTGATGCCGTAAATCTTTTGAAAACACTGTACAAACCGTGTCACGGGCGTATCGGAATTGCCACGTTTCAGCTCTATATCCAAAAAGGTCTCCCGAATGGTATCAACCATCTTTTCCAGATAGGGATAGTCTTTGATTGTCTTTTTAGAGCCATAAAGTTCATAGTCTTTACCCTCAGCGGTGAGACTTCGAAGACGATCCTGCTCCAAGATGCCGTCATAGAGCTCATGCTCGGTGATGCGCTTTTGCTCAAATGCCTTCAAATACAAATACAATGGAGGCTTTTCGAAAGGTATATTCTCCGGAAGGCCCGTCTGTTGCCTCCAGCGATAGATGTACCATACTTTTTGCAACTGTTCTTCGTCTAAATCTTCCAGACTTAGGCCATCCAAGAACACATGAAATTCGGATTCAGACTGCCAGCCATCGCCACTGTCATGCTCCTCATCCTTGCCTCTTTTGGGCTTGTATTTTAGAGTTTCCTCAGGAAGATGATGGTACAAATTAATCGTAGCATCAATGAGGAAGTCCTGCTTTTCCTCAAAAACATACTTAAGTTTCAAGGCATCTAAGATCGTGCTTATAGGGTTGTCCCAGCTATACCCTCCTTTTTTAGGATTAGGCAACAGCTTTTTATGATAACACACAAACTTTTCCAAGAAGGGACGCCATTTGTTCTCATAGCACTCTTCCTCAAAGGTGATCAGAAACAGATCTATAGGTTTCCATTTTACTTCAGTATACCATTGATCCCAGACCTCATAGAGTGGATAGTCCTCAAAGGCATAGCTTTCATCCTCAGAATCATCGTCTTCATCGTCCTCCTCATCATAATCCTCCTCATCTTCATTAATGTCTTCATCCTCCTCAGAAGATTCTGCGCTACTGCCTTGTTCTCTTACGGGTCTAATGGTATTGCCGAGCAATTCCTTTTCCTTGGAGCCGTCGGCGTAAATGACCTCGTATTCGTAGTTTTTATGTTTGTTAAAGAGTGCCACCAGTTTCTTGAGGTCTTCCGACAGCTCAGCCACAGGCTTAGAAAAGCCGAAAGGGTTATCTTTGGTAACTTTGAGATAAAATGAATCTTTACCCAACACAGGCAAAGCATAAGGTGAAATGACTTTGGGATCGAATAAACCATAACCGTTTTCGGCACTGAGCTGTTCTTTGTCGTTTTGTCCTTCAAAGTGCTGCAAGAGTTCCCGCTCTTTATCGCTCAGTTTGGGGCGCTCTTTATAGGCTACGATCCTTGTGGCAATTTCTTTTTGGGCAACGACTTTTTTGGTATCCATCTGGTGGAGCAATTCCAAAGCCCCTAAACGCTGCTCCATATCACCCTGAGCCACCAAGGCATCTACAAAACTGAGCATCAAGGTCTCGCTTTGGATCATGATCAAACTCAAGAGATGCTTTCGCAACACGCTTGACTTTCTTTTCAAAAGCTCCCTGAGTACCGACAGCTCTTTTTCTTCCAACTTTACATAAGAGAGGGTTTTGAGTGCAGAAGCGACCATGGCCTCTCCTTTGTCGGTAATGATCTTTAAAGCAAAGTTCTTCTGAAACTCAGAAATCGTGTATTTCTTCCCTTTCTTGGTAATGCTTTCATAAGAATAACAATAGGTATCCTTGAGGATCTTGCTCGTTAAGGTGCTTCTGAGGTTCACCCCCAAGAGTTCAAACTTCGACAACACATATTCCAAACGTGCCTCGTCATCTCCGACCAGAGACATCATGGCTTCATAGATGTTGTCTTTGTCAAACTCAAAATACGACCAAGAAAACACTTTGCCTTCAAATTCTTTCTTAGCTACCGTGATCTTTTCGCCAAGGGCTTTCAACCTTTCGAACAAGTCGGGATATTGTGCATGTTGTAGATAGGTCTTTTTGTCTTCCTGCTCATCCAAGATCGGGATCAGCCCATTAAAGCAGTTGGCCAAGACTTCCAAGCTGTCGCTTTTCAAGGCTTCGTAATAGATCGGCATCGTACTTTGGTGATCAGCCAGTGCTTCAGCAAACATCAAGGCCAGGCATTTCTTTTCCACATCCCCCTTTTCCACGAGCTCGCGTAAATAAGGGATCGTTTGAGACATATCCCCTACTGCCAAAGACCAGAGTGCCATATAGGCCTCTAGGTTGTTGGCACTTTTGATGCCCGAGGCCACGCGCTCTGGTTGATTGAGATAGATCTGGGCAAACTCCAGTGCTTTCTTTACGGTACTTTCTTTTTCCGACTCCCAGCCCAAGCCTACCCATACGTCCAAGGCCCGCACTGTGGCTGAGAATCGGGTGAGCTTATGTTCCAAGATCACATCGATCATAAATTTCAGGGCCCCTATACTGGTCTCGTCCAAGGCTTCCAGCACTGTTTGACGTAGGCCCTCTTGGCGTTGCGCCGCAATTAATAGTTTTGATACCAGTTCCCAGCACTCTTTTTTCTCAGAGTTGAGCAAGGCCTTTACCAAAGTGTCTGTGACCTTGCCCACAGGATGTTTGCTGAAAACGATGTCCTCCATGAGCGTGTACAGCCCTTTGTGGTCCATGTCAAGCGCTGCAGACCAGATCATAAATTGGCTCGTGTTCAAGCTCAAGTCATTGCCATAAACCACCTCTTCCTCGATACTGAGTTGGTAGTAGCGATTCTTTCTATCGGTATAGTCGTACTCATGCGCAATCTCCAAAGTAGACCTTAGGAAATTGGCGCGGTTGAGGACTTTAAACTCTTGATGATGTGGAGCTCTAAACGAGCGTCTTTCATACCCAGACTGGTACATTCTGTAGGGAATCCTATTCCATACATACTTTACATAAGGGGCATGTGCTTCTCCATACAACAGTTTCAGCAGTGCATCGTATTCGGGTGTATCCCAAAGCTGATCGTTTTCAAAGGATTTGAAATCATTCAGTTCTTTATCGCCTAGATCAAATTCACTGAGGTAATCGTCCTTGCCCAATATCTTGAGGCCCAAGCTTACCACCTCTGCACTCAAACCCATAGAAGCTTCCTGTTTCCCTTCCTGCAGGGTCTTGAGCTGTTTTCTCAGTTTAGGCAAAGGGTTATCAACCTTTTTCTGTTTTAAAAATGTTTCGATGTTCATTTTATGATATTATTTTATGTTTACCAGATACTACCCGCCAAAAAAGTAAGGCGGATAAAAGTGAATGTTTGTTGTAATTGTAGATCAATCTGTTGTTGCAAATCGGTGAGTTCTTCTTCGCCTTGGAATACCGCAAACAGGCCATCTTTAAAGGCTTGTAAGGCTACTTCCTGAGCGTCCTGCACACTTACCTTTTGGCTTTGGTAGGTTCCTCCAAAACCGACCTTGCCCATTTCCATCAAAGGGCCAAGATACTCGTGAAGCGGTTTTTGCACAGTTCCTTCCTCTTCGTTTTGTACTTGCAGGGTATTGTAACGCGCCACTTGTTGCTCCACGATGAGTCGTAAAAGTTGTTCTAAACGAATGAATGGCTGCTCATAAGGAATCTCTAAGGCTTGTTCTTTTAAGACGGGATGTTTCTTTCCCAATTGTTTTACGCTGACTTTTAACTCCATGGTACCCTTTAAAAAACCTTTCAAAAGATATGGATATTCTTTTAAATCTGCAATACATCAGACACAGGAATGAGGATTTCTAAACTAAGCGCGTGAATGGTTCAAGGTTCGAGACTCATATTAACGTCGGCGAGGTTGAAACCTCGCCGACGTTTTTATTTCTTTAAAATAGCCAGACATTATAAAGCAAGGTACAAGTTTTTGAATCACGCTTGAGCATGACGGACGTTTGAACCATTCACGCACTGCACCAAGCTTGCGGCAGTGAGGACTTGTGGAACCTTGACACTAGACGTTGGCTAGCGTATTGCCAGAAATCCGGGTTGGAAACCCTCGATTATCTATGTATTCGTGAGCTACGCTCGCAATGTTCATGCTATCGCATTCCATTGTCCCTGCGGAAGAAATCGAACAGCCCGTAGTCATTTCGTCTCGCTACAAAGTCTAATGCTTAATCTGGGTTTAAATCACCAACGTTAGGCTCCAGCGTCTATCAGAAATTTATCTTACAATCGGAACAGTAGCGAGGATTTGCCGCTGTAGTTTTGTGAGCCATCCACGGCGATATCTCTTGAGGTTTAACTTGGCCACATTTGCTGCCACATACGATATTTGTACAAGCGAAGTATGATGTCACATAATTATGACCAGACTTGTCGGTAGTAGCGACGTACCCTGCATAAGTTTTACAATTATGGGCTTTACTGGTAACAGAAGTCCATACTGTGGGACATACCGTTGATTTTATCGTGGTGGTAAAAGTTTCTTTAAGCTTTGTGGTATAACAAATGACCGATTGGCTTGTTGGCACACAAACACCACCATGATTATGCACGTAGCAATACTTACAACCGTCAGCCGTAACATCCGACTCTGCATCTAGTTCACTTTGGGCAACCGCGGTATTTTCTGGTACTGGGGCTACCAATTTTTCCTTCATAGAACAGGTAGACAAAAGGAACGCAACAAACAGAAGTGTGATTAGTTTTTTCATAAGATATTTTAGTTT
>CAMFLX010000196.1 GCA_945957555.1 uncultured Cytophagales bacterium | reverse complement strand
CCCTAAGCCTGTACCTGACTTGTGGCTGTCAGGCACTTGAAAGTACCTGTCGAAGATCTTGTCGCGGTAGCGTCCGTCTATGCCACGACCTTCATCCTTTACCGAAAAAATAATATAGTTGTTTTCATTTTTGATGTCTATAAAAATCTTGCTCTGTTCAGAAGAATAACGGATGGCATTGGTAAGGAAATTGATCAAGACCCAAGCGGTTTTTTCGCTGTCGGCCATCACCAAAGGTAGCTGCCCTTCTTTGTCGATCTGGACGTGGATATGCTTTTGTTCGGCGGGAATCTTCACAGCTTCTAAGGCGTAGTCTAAAATTTCATCAGCACTACTTTGTTGTATATTGAGCTGAATGTTACCCGTTTCTACTTGTGACATATTGAGTAACTCGCCTGTGATTTTGAGCAGTCTGTTGCTATCGTCCTTAATGCTCTCAATAAGGTGTTTCTGTTCCTCATTGATCGTTCCTACCTCTTTGTTTTCGAGCAGTTTCAGGCTCATTTTGATAGAAGCAATAGGCGTCTTGAGCTCATGAGATACTGTGGCTATGAAATTGGTCTTGGCAAAATCCAGCTCCTTGAAGGGCGTGATGTTTTTGAGGATGATCACGTAACCAATCAGTACATTTTCCTTTTCGCCAGTGGGTGTAATCATGATATGTACCAATTCCTTCTCGAAATAACTTTCCTTTTGATCGGCAAATATCTTGATAGGGGCACTTTGTTCTTTGGTAGTAGCGACAGGGTTGGTGATGAGTTCTTGGATCAAGTTACGGATGAGGTCATTGCTCATGGCCACATCTTGTACTGGTTTTCCGATAAGTTCCTCGGGTCTCAGTCCCAAGATCTTGAGGGCCTCATTGTTTACAAACAGTATGTTCTTGGCGGCATCCAAACCTATGACGGGGTCATGCATGTTGTTAATCAAGGTTTCGATCCGCTTTTTCTCGAAGAGGAGTTTGGAGAGGGTACTGTTGTTGTATTCCTCAAGCTTTTCGGCCATGGTGTTGAATGAGGTGGCCAGCTCGCCAAATTCATCGTGATCCTCAAAGTTGACCCTACGGTCGTAGTTTTTCTGAGCGATTTGTTTGATGCTCTCTGTGAGTTCTTTGATCGGGTTGGCAATATTGTTGGGCAAGTTCACAAGTAGGGTGAAGGCGATGAGAAAACAAAGTGTGCCCGTTATTGCAATCCAGATGGTGGCTGAGGTAGCCGTTTGCTTGGCCAGATTACTTTTACGTTCTATGGCTTCCATATTCATACGCATGATGTCTGCAATGTCTTTTCTAATGAGTTGGTGCAACATCTTTGTGGTATCAGTAGGATTGGCCTTGAGCAGTGCAAAGTGTTTGGCCAATAAGTCCGTAGATTCTTTTTCTCCGACCTCGGAGATATTGTGTTGCTGTTTGAAGAGACTACTTTCAAACCGCGCCAAGGTTTCCTTTTCTAGGATGTTTTCGTCCAAGGCCAGCATCATACTTCTGGAATATTCTATGGTATTGTAGTTATCTACCAAGATGTTGTTAGTGTCGTTTTTGAGCGCGTTGATATATAGGGTAGCTACGAGCGATAAAATCACGATCATGATGAATAATAGTCCTACCCCCAATGTGAGTTTTGTTTTGATCTTCATTTTATGAAATGATTACGATGTCTATATTGTTGGAACTCATCTTTTTCAACAGTTCGTTGAACACATTGCTGGACAAAAGGATCTTGAAAATGCTCAGATGCGGTTTGCCGATACATAAGGTAGTAATTTGTCTTTGTTCTGCAATTTCTGCAATGGTTTTGGCGATGTTTGTGCTTTCCATCCTGATGATTTCAGCACCAAGTTCTGTAGCAAGTTTAAAGTTATTGATCAGATGCCTTTGTTTATCTAGTGCGATGTTATCATTGCTTTCTTTGGGTGTTTGTACGTAAAGTACAAACCACTTGCCGTTAAAATAACTTGCGAGACGGGCCGTTTTGCGGATGATGACTTTGGCCGTTTGGTCATTGGTACTGATACAGGCCATAAAGCGCTCATGTTTGAGGGTCATCTTGCCAGATACTTCTGTGTCTACTTTGCGTTCCACTTGGCTAGCTACCTCCTTGAGGGCAAGTTCCCTGAGTTGCAAGATATTGTCGGCCGTAAAGAAGTTGTTGAGCGCTTGAGGGATTTTTTCAGCTTGGTATATTTTACCTTCTTTGAGTCTTGTAATGAGCTCAGAGGCCGTAAGGTCTATGTTCACCACCTCATCGGCCAGTTGCAAGACACGGTCTGGGATGCGCTCTTTTACCTCAATACCTGTGATTTGTTTTACTTCCTCATTGAGGCTCTCTATATGCTGTATGTTCACAGCGCTGATGACATTGATGCCCGCATCTAGGATTTCCACCACGTCTTGCCAGCGCTTTTCGTTCTTGCTACCCTCTATGTTGGTGTGTGCAAGTTCATCCACAATCACGATCTCGGGTCTCAGGTTGATGATCGCACTCAAGTCCATTTCCTCCAGCTCCTTACCTTTGTAAAACAGCTTTCTACGAGGAATAATGGGCAGCCCTTCCAACAACTCATGTGTTTCCTTGCGGTTGTGGGTTTCTATAAAACCGATTTTCACATCTATGCCATTTCTCAATAGGGTATGGGCTTCTTGCAACATGCGATACGACTTGCCCACACCAGCGCTCATACCGATGTAAATCTTGAATTTGCCCTTTTTAGACTGATGGATCAGGTCTAAAAAATGTTTTACTGATGTTTCGCGATTCATTTTTGGAGACATTAGAGTTTAGACACAAGACACAAGATCATTAGCAGTTTTCAGTTTACATTTAAAACCCAACACCAGTTAAAAGGATAACGCCAAGGAGCTTGTCACAAAGTAGTTGTTATGACTGGGCTTTTTGTCTAAGCTGAAGATCGCGTCTTTGCTGTGGAGTCCTCTGCCTTCTATTCTGAACATGATATTTTCGGAAACAGAATAGTCTAAATTCAACGAATAGCCCAAGGTTTGAAAACCATGTGTACTGCCTGTGACAATGATGACGCCCTTTGCATCGGAATAGTACTCACCTCTGGCCGCAAGCTTGAAGTGATCAGAAAATGTATACCTAGCAAGGATCACCGGCGTATACCAGACCTCATACGTGTTGCTGCCTCTGGCACTTTGTTGCATACCAATATCAAAACCAGTGGTAAGTCCCAATTTAGGCGTCAACTGAAGTATTGCATACAAATTATTAAATATCCTCATTTGCTTTGCAGTGTCGGGCTTGTCGTTGCCTACAAATGTACTCCAGTTGAGCGTATGTTTGGTGTTGGGCTTGTAAGTAAGCTGTGTGCCCAAGGCGGGGGTTTGATTGCCTGAGGGACGCTGTATGTGTTGCCATCCGTTCAGGTACATTGCAGCCATATACCATTTATCGTTTTGAGAAGTGTGGCCTATTTTAACACCAGATTCATAATAGGGTGAGTTTTCGGCAAGCATACCCCTTGTGAGGTTCCAGCAGTCTTTTCCAATCGCGCTTTCGAATCCGATATGCGAAGGCATGATCCCTGCATCCACCCAAAGGTTCTTGGTTTTGGAGATCTTAACACCCACATTGGCCTCAAAAACATTTTTGAGTAGGCCTTGTTCACTCGCAAGATTATATTGAGCATAAGTCCCCGCCATTAAGGCAAAGTTTCCCCTCACTTTTTCCGTATTGTAGTTCGCCTTTACCAGCCCTAGGTTTAAATTGACTTCATTGTGCCTAGTGAAATTATAGAAGAAGGCTGGGCGCTCATGCGTCTCTGGATTGCCCAAATCGTAACTGTAATAGGTCTCCAGATAACCCGAAAAAGTAAGGGCTTTGGTTTTAAGAGAATCGTCTTCCTTGGCTCCCCAGGCAAAGGCTTGGGTGCTCAGGAGGAAAAGGAAACTTGTTTTAATGAGTTTGTTCATGTGGTCATATTATGGATTATACTTCATTCAGTTTATATACTATTTGGTCACATTTGATTTAATGATTAAACAATTGGCCACAAATATAGTATGCATTGTTCTTGTACTTTTCTTTGCTCACACAAAGAAAAGTACCAAAAGAAAGTGTGGCACGAAAGCCAACTTCAAGATCGATTTGTCGCACAAGACCACGCTACACAAGCCATCGATCTTGTAGTTCGCACCTTTCGTGCACGACCACGCACGCTAGATCTTTGGTAGGGACTCGATTCTGTTTGAAAATCATCACTAATTCAACGGCTTGTCCCGAATCCGGGAGACCGAGGTGAAGGCTTTGAATTGCAATTACACATTAACACTACTTATTCATCTGATTTGATCAAGAGCCATGTTTAATTGCAGTACGTTGATTTTACTGGGGCCAAATATACCTAATAATGGTTTTTGCGTCTGCAATCTGACGAGTTCTTGTACTTTTTTTTCTTCTAAATGCCTTGCAGTAGCAATACGTTTTACTTGAACGTTTGCCGACTGCACCGAGATGTCAGGGTCTAAGCCACTGCCTGAAGCAGTGACCATTTCTGCAGGCACTTCTTTGCGACTGAGATAAGGATGGTGTACCATGAAGGTATCAATTCTCTCAGATACTTGTTTTAAATACTCCGCATTGCTAGGCCCTTTGTTGCTCCCTGCACTGCCTGCGGCATTATATCCTACCGCAGAAGGCCTATTCCAGAAGTACTTGTCTTCAGTAAAAGACTGGGCAATATTTGTATAGTAATCCCCTGAGCCTTTGTTTGAGGATTGTTCCGCATGCACTACGAAACCTTTACCCTGATTAGGGGATACTTGTGCCACAGCCCAAATAAAAGCTGGATATACAACGGAGAAAAACACCAAACAAATGGCGGTAAGTTTTACAGATGCTAAAATTGTTGATTTCATGTTTTGTGACGTTTGACGTGTTATGTGTGAAGTGTAACGTGTTAAATGATACGTTTGACGTGTAACGTGTGAAGTGTAACGTAATTTTGAAATATCTTGAGTCTTGACTCTTGTGTCTTGCCTCTGATTAAACAACCAGCCCCACCACCATATCTATGAGTTTGATCCCTATAAAGGGCACAATTAAGCCACCCAAGCCATAAATGAGTAGATTTCTGCGCAGTATGGCACTGGCGCCTATGGGTTTGTAGGCTACGCCTTTCAAGGCCAATGGAATCAAGATCGGAATGATGAGGGCATTGAAGATCACTGCTGAGAGTATGGCGCTTTCTGGACTGTGTAGGTTCATGATATTCAAACCTTGCAAGGCAGGAATAGAAGCAATAAACAAAGCAGGTACAATGGCAAAGTATTTAGCCACGTCATTGGCTATGGAAAAGGTAGTCAAGGTGCCTCTGGTCATAAGCAACTGCTTGCCGATTTCCACAATCTCAATGAGTTTGGTAGGGTCATTATCCAAGTCTACCATATTACCCGCCTCTTTAGCAGCTTGAGTACCACTGTTCATGGCCACGCCTACATCAGCCTGGGCTAGTGCTGGTGCATCATTAGTGCCATCACCCATCATGGCCACTAGTTTACCAGCTTGCTGTTCGTTTTTGATATAGTTCATCTTGTCTTCAGGTTTGGCTTCGGCGATGAAGTCATCTATTCCAGCTTTTTCAGCGATGAATTTAGCAGTAAGAGGGTTGTCCCCAGTGACCATTACCGTTTTCACCCCCATCTTTCTTAGACGCTCAAAACGTTCCTGAATGCCCGTTTTTATGATATCCTGAAGCTCTATCACACCCAGCACTTTTTCGTTTTCGGCAACCACCAAAGGAGTACCACCGTTGCTGGAAATGTGTTTTACCTGATCGGCAATGTCAGGAGGAAAAACATTCCCTGCTTTCTCGGTAATGTTCCTGATGGCATCAAAGGCCCCTTTCCTGATTCTGGTTTGCTCAAAATCAATTCCAGAGCTGCGCGTTTCTGCAGTGAATTTGATAAACACAGGTCGCTCGATCTGGTAGCTTGTGGGGTTGATGCCCGCCAGTTCTATAATAGACTTTCCCTCTGGGGTTTCATCACTCATGGAGCTTAAGACCACACATTTGATAAAATGCTTTTCGTCAACTCCTTTTGCAGGATGAAAATGGGTTGCTTTTCTGTTGCCAATGGTAATGGTTCCTGTCTTGTCCAAAAGCAGTACGTCAATATCCCCTGCGGTTTCTACAGCCTTACCTGATTTGGTAATCACATTTGCCCTCAGCGCCCTGTCCATCCCTGCGATACCGATCGCAGAGAGTAAGCCACCAATAGTGGTAGGAATGAGGCAGACAAACAGTGAAATAAAAGCTGCGATCGTAATTGGTGTCTGTGCAAAATCAGCAAAGGGCTTTAAGGTGACACATACGATGATAAAGATCAATGTAAAGGCCGCCAATAAGATCGTCAAAGCAATCTCATTGGGTGTTTTTTGTCTACTGGCTCCTTCCACCAGCGCAATCATTTTATCCAAAAAGCTTTCGCCAGGGGCCGTGCTCACCACTACCTTTATTTTGTCTGACAAGACTTTGGTGCCTCCAGTAACACTGCTTTTATCTCCGCCACACTCTCTGATCACGGGGGCCGATTCGCCTGTAATAGCACTTTCATCTATGCTGGCAAGTCCTTCCACGATTTCTCCATCAGTAGGAATCATATCACCTGCTTCACAGAAGAAGACATCACCTTTTTTGAGCTGTGCCGAACTGATCATTTTAATGTTTCCGTTTACCAGCAATTTGGCAGGTGTATCTTCGCGTGTCTTGCGTAGGCTATCTGCCTGCGCTTTTCCTCGTGCTTCTGCGAGTGCTTCTGCAAAGTTGGCAAACAAAAGTGTGGCCAGGAGTACCAAAAACACTGTACTGTTATAAGCAAAACTGCCCTCGTTTTCTGCGCCCAAAAGTACGGCAACACATACGATGAGCATGACGAATGTGCCGAGCTCCACGGTAAACATCACCGGGTTTTTGATCATGGTTTTTGGGTTTAGCTTCGTGAAGGCCTCCTTAAGGGCGCCCAGCATTAAGCTACTGTCGAATAATGATGTCTGTGTATTTTTCATTTTCTGTAGATGTTCAAGAGATCCAAATTACATACTAAAATATTCTGCCAATGGTCCAAGTGCCAGTGCAGGAAAGAAAGACAGTGCCGCGATGATACAGATAACGGCAAAGACCATGATTCCAAAAGTGGCGGTATCTGTCTGTAAAGTGCCAGCACTTTCTGGGATGTATTTTTTACGCGCCAAGAGACCTGCTATGGCCACGGGACCTATGATGGGAATGAACCTGCCCAGTAGTAAGATAATGCCTGTGCTGAGATTCCAGAAGGGATTGTTATCCGATAGGCCCTCAAAGCCGCTGCCGTTATTGGCGGCACTAGAGGTATATTCATAGAGCATTTCTGAAAAGCCATGGTAGCTGGGGTTATTCAACCAGCCTGTTGCGTTACCACTGAACCAGTAAGCCATGGCAGTATTGTGAGATGTAAAATAGGAGGATAAGGCCGTGCCAGAAAGGATCAGGAGCGGATGTAGGATGGCTATGAATGCCGCAATTTTTACTTCTCGAGCTTCTACTTTTTTGCCCAGGAACTCTGGGGTTCTGCCGACCATCAAGCCAGAGATGAATACCGCTAAGATGATGAACACATAGAAATTAAGAATACCTACCCCGCAGCCGCCATAAATGGCATTGATCATCATGGAAAGCATTTGCATAGCGCCAGACATAGGCATGCTGCTGTCGTGCATACTGTTTACCGATCCAGTGGAAATGACCGTGGTGGCGATACTCCAAAAGCCTGATATTGCGGCTCCAAAGCGTACCTCTTTACCTTCCATGGCGCCAGCGGTCTGGGAGATCCCCAGTTTGTTAATTGCAGGGCTTCCGTTCATTTCTGAGATCACGGTTGGTATAGCTAGCAATAAGAAGCCGATGGTCATAACCCCAAAAATCATATAGGACAATCTGCGCCTTTTCAGGTAATAGCCCAAGGCAAAGATCATGGCTAAGGGAATGATCATTTGTGCAAAAAGCTCCACCATGTTGGTAAGGTAATTGGGGTTCTCCAAGGGATGCGCCGAGTTCGCCCCAAAGAAACCACCCCCATTGGTACCTATGTGTTTGATCGCCACAAATGCCGCCGCTGGTCCCCTGGATACCTGGACTGTATCGCCCTGCAAGGTAGTGATGGTGTCTTTTCCTTCGAAAGTCATGGGTGTGCCATTGAATACCAATATGATCGCTACGATCACCGAGAGGGGCAATAATATCCTTGTACAACTTTTCAGGAAGTAGTCGTAAAAGTTGCCCAATTGGTCGGTCTGTCTTTCTTTGAGTGCGTTGAATACCATGGCGCCCACAGCCAAGCCCACGCCCGCAGAAACGAACTGTAAGAACATTAACATCAATTGCGATAGATAAGACACTCCTGATTCACCCGAGTAATGTTGTAGGTTACAATTCACCAAAAAGGAAATGGCGGTATTGAATGCCAAATCGGGTGTCATGGAAGGATTGCCATCAGGATTCAGAGGAAGCCATGACTGGTTGGTAAGTACCAAAAAGCATACAAAAAACCAAACCAAATTGATCGTGAGCATGGCGTACAGATGCTGCTTCCAAGTCATGCCTGTCGCTGAATTTATGCCACTTAGCCTAAAGAAGAGTTGCTCCAATGGATTAAAAACAGGATCAAGTAAGGTGCTTTCACCAGAGTAGACCTTGGCAATGTACTTGCCTACAGGTAGCGCCAGTAAGATGGTCGCCGTGAATGTGAATACGATACCTAGAATTTCAGTGTTCATAATGCGTGATTTAGAATTTTTCAGGTTTTAGCAAAACGTACACGAGGTAGCCAAAAACCAAGATCGATAAAATGAAGAGTGCTGTCATATCGAGTATTTTTAGACTTTTTCAAAGAAATTGACCGAGAGATGACAAATGCCAAACAAGGCCATAGCAAGTAGTATGTAGAGTATGGAAATCATGACTTATTTGTTTACAGTATGGAATTCAATGCCTGCGAGTCCTGAAGGGACCAGATTTTTGATAGTACAGCCATGTCCTTTGGCAAAGGATGAGAAGCTATTAGTAAAAACAGAAGAGATGATTTGCTGGGTTTCTTTGGTACCCGACAAGACCAGCCTTTCTGTAATAGCAAGCAACTTTTTAGCTCTTGCTATGTGGCCCTTCATGACCAAGTTCTGGGTGAGTCTGGCAAACTTCTCTGCTTGCGTTTGGAGATCCTCAATGCGATTTTTCATTGGACAGAAATTTTGTTTCACATCCATTTGCCAAATTCAATCCAAAACAATCGCCATAGTTGCTATGTATTGTATTATAAGTATTTATGTTTTTTAGGCTAAGAAATAGAATATCCAAAGCCTATCATTTTGATAAGGGCGATTATCAGATTGAAATGATGAATGTTAAATGCTAGGTGGTTTCGACAGCGAAAGAAATGGTATTTCTCAACGGAAATGGATTTTGTGCCTACATGGAATCAAATCCGAGGCTAAGCCTAGATT
>CAMFLX010000195.1 GCA_945957555.1 uncultured Cytophagales bacterium | reverse complement strand
CGGCAGCTGTTATAATGGCACTTTCAGCCATTTGCCACTCTTCATCTGTACCAAAATATTTAGTTGTATTTTCTGGATCTCGCAATGAAATTTGTGCTGTATAGTCATTGAAACCAAGGCTGGTAAATACATACAATACCATGTCAATAAGTTTCATAAACTCTTCCTTCACTTGCTCGTGAGTACAGAACAAGTGGGCATCGTCTTGAGTAAATCCACGTACACGAGTAAGTCCATGCAACTCGCCATGCTGCTCATACCTATATACCGTACCAAATTCTGCGATACGTATAGGTAAATCTTTGTAAGATCTTGGTTTGAAACTATATATTTCACAATGATGAGGACAATTCATGGGTTTCAATAAAAACTCCTCACCTTCTCTTGGGCTTAATATGGGTTGAAAAGAATCCTTTCCATATTTTTCATAATGACCCGAAGTCACATAAAGCTCCTTCATACCGATATGAGGAGTTGTTACCAATTGATAGCCATTTTTGATCAACATTTTTTTCATAAATGCGATGAGTCGTTCTCTGAGCATATTGCCCTTAGGCAACCATAACGGCAACCCTCCTCCTACTTTTTCGGAAAAAGTGAACAACTCTAGCTCTTTTCCTAATTTGCGGTGATCGCGCTTCTTAGCTTCTTCTAGTAAATGTAAATATTCTTCAAGCTCCTTTTGCTTCGGAAACGTTACGCCATAGATCCTCGTTAATTGAGTTCTTTTCTCATCACCTCTCCAATAAGCACCTGCCACGTTCATGAGCTTAACCGCTTTAATAAAGCTCGTATTAGGAATATGTGGTCCACGGCAAAGATCCGTAAAATTCCCCTGTTTATAGAAAGTAATTTGGCCATCATCAAGACCTTCTATCAATTCCAATTTATAGGGATCACCCTTAGCGGTAAAATATTTTACCGCATCAGCTTTTGACACCTCCGAACGCTTGTATTCATTTTTCTGGCGCGCAAGCTCGAGCATCTTGTCTTCGATCTTTTTGAAGTCATCGCTAGAGAAGTCCTTGTCACCAAAATCTACATCATAATAATAACCAGTCTCAATAGCAGGTCCTATGCCTAGTTTCACGCCTGGATAAAGCGCCTCCAAGGCCTCTGCCATCAAATGAGCCGAGGAATGCCAAAAAGTCTGTTTACCCTCAGTATCATTCCACGTGAGCAACTGTAACTTTGAATCTACATCAATAGCCCTTGATGCATCCCATACTTCGCCATTCACTTTTGCCGCCAACACATTACGTGCCAAACCTTCACTGATACTCAGGGCAACATCCATACTGGAGCTACCTTTGGGGTATTCCCTCACTGAACCATCAGGCAATGTAATTTTGATATTCATTTTATCTTAAACTATCTACTTTTATTGTATCTTTCGCAACCAACTCAGGTTTTACTTCTTTGTGCAAAATTGCATTTTGATTTGGATTAATTGCAACTTTTTGCTGGGTATTTTTTAGTTTTAACAAATACCCCTTAATTTCGACGTTAGCCGTGTCTTTCTTCAAAATATTATTAAAAAGATTCTCTGACTGTACCCAATCTCCGTTTTCCAGGTAGCATATTGCCAAGTACTTGTATGCGGTTTCGTTCTGAGGATTCAACTTTAACACCCTCTGCCAATCTGCTTGTGCTGCAATATAGCGAAACATATCCATATAGAGTTTTGCCCTCTGATATACACTCTCTTCATATTTAGGATTGCGCACGATTGATTTATCATAATACACCAACGCACTATCATACCTCTTCTTCTTATAAAAATTATTGCCTTTTAGCAAATTAAGGCCATAATGCGAAGTATCTAACCTCAATCCATTGTTTAGGTATTTGTCCGATAAACCATATTGACCTACGTTTTGGTAAAACCTAGACAACTCGAAATAATTGTCAACGACAGTTGAGTCGTCTGAGTAAGCCTGAAACAAATATTTTTCTCCTTTTAAAGTATCTTTCAGGGCAAGGTATATCAAACCTTTCTTCTTGTAAAACTGATTTAAAAACGGAGCAATTCGAATACCTGCATTAATTTCATCCAAAGCTTTCCTATAAAAATGTTTTTTATACAAAAGATCGGATTTCAGCAGATAATATTCGTAATCATCAATTGAGCCTTTTTCATACTGCTTTAAACAATAGTCCAAACCCGTCGTATCATCCAACGCACTCAGAATTTTCCCTTTCAAGAAAAAATATTTAGGGACCTTTTCAAATTTTATTGCTTTCTCAATATCAAATAAAGCTAACTCTAAAAAATTCTCATTCAGATACAGCTGGGCTCTCTTGAAATACAAGACATCACTATTGGGATTATCTTGAATACTTTTGTCTAGCATATCCTTAGAGGCATCAAACGATATTGCCTGATTAGGATTTAGAACCAATTCGTTGTTTTCTTCTTGGATCTGCTTACAGGAGCATATCAAAAGAACAGTCGAGATAATATAGAGGCTCTTTTTCATTAAATCTTAAACTGACCTGACAATTTTACTCCGAATTTATGAATATTGTAGTTAACATCCCTATAGGTCAACCTATGTACAAAATCAACTCTTAAAAATTTAAAAATATTTTCAATACCATATTTGACTTCCATGTATGGCATAGCTCCTAACCCTTGATAATCTGGCCGATTATCCACGACCCTGTAGGCTTGGGGGATATAATCATGATTTCGGCTGGCGACACTCCCTTTTACCACATCAAAACCAACAAACTCCCGCCATTTTAACTTCTTGACAAGAGGGATTCTATTCATAAAAAAACCGTCAAAATTGTGGATATAATGTAGAGACGTGTATTTGTCACTTACAAACTCAAAAAAATTCATCAAGTTGAAAGCCTGTGCCCTATAAAAAAGGGATTCATTCCCCATATGAACGGATAACAATGGATATGGCAAATTGTTCAAATAACTAACTGTGTTCAAATCAAACGAGGATGTTCCTAAAAACGAAAGATTAATTCTTTGCTGCAGCCTAAAACTAATCTTACCATAGTTAAATGCTGAATTCCCAAAAGGTGTTGGAATATCTTTCAAACCTTGTGTATAGCTTAGAGTAATTATCGGAATTTGTTTGTTAGTTCCCAAACTAATCCTATCATTATCATTTTGAAGCATTATTTCCCTGTAGGCATATCGCAACGATAATGACAATTCGTTATTGGCAAATTGGCTACTTGTTCCCCCATTCAATGTATCCTTAAGATTATTGAAGTGACCATATGCAAACAAAGGCTGAAAATCTCTCATCTTTAATGCAACATTTGCCGTAAAGCCAGAGAACAACTCAGAACTAAAGTTCATACGTAACTGTTGGCTGTAAAAGGCACGTCGTTGGCGTCCCCATTTTGTAAAAGCCGTAAAAAGACCGCTTTCATCTGTATCAGTATTGAAAAATGCCAACTGATTCAAATCATAAGAATAATTAATGGAGCCTTCAGTCCAGTTTTTTCTGGAAAAAATATATTTTGCCCCTAATCCATACTTTACCTTATTGTCGCCAAAACCGTAAGCCAAATAACCTTTTAAAACAACTTTTTTGCTAAAATCTATATTAGTCCTGAAACCAACCCTTAACCTCCAACCCTCTATTCTATTGTTAGCAAACAAAAACAAGTAAGGTCCAAAATCCAACTTACCTACTTTTTTATATCCATTTATAGCGATGTCAATAATTTCAGTATAAGTTCTCACCACTGGTAGCTTTTTCAAAGAATCTACCATTTGGTACACGTTAAGTTCCGTTTCTGAAAGAGTATCATGTCTATGAGCTAGCCAATAATCGTTATTTTTTTCTAGTGCTTGTTCATCAAGTGTGATTGGATTTTTATAAAAAGAATCATCTTGAGGTTTATTAAACACAAGATCTTTAGATGAATAATAATATTTTGCGATCATTCCTGCCGAACTATCTGCAAGTTCCGAAATATCAACAACAACACGTCCTTTAGTTGGAAAATAAGGTCCCCCTTCTTCAGTTCTATCTGATTCCTGTTGAATTTTTATCTTATCCAAAAAGTTTATATTCGCTTCCTTTCCTATGGCCAAATCAGCTCTTTTAATTGCCCAAGTATTTTCAGCAATCCAAATCGCCCCTTTAAAAGCGATATCCTTCTTATTCTTTGGCGATACATCAATCTTGTAACACCATTCTGAACCAATGAACAAACTGTCAAGTAGTACATATTTGTAGTAGATCTTCCAACTATCTGAAATAGGCGAGGGAACCTCCTTGTTGAGAATACCTATATAGTCGTTATAAAAATTGTACTCTACAAAAGAACTTCCTATGAGCTGAGAAATAAGGCTACCGTCTTTAATTCCGATTCCCTTGATATTGGTAGCTAAAATTTTCTCAGTTTGTTTGGGCAAATCATTTTTGAAATATATTCTAGAGATGGTCTCCGAAATATAAACGGGTAATACGGGTTTTCCGTCTTCTCCAACTATTTTTTTGAGACTATCCATAAATGTCCCTATTTGCTTAAAAGCCCTCCTGTTTTTTAATTTTTCAGAAAGATTATCTATATCTATTTCAATCTTATTATAACTTTCATATTCATAGGCTTTCAACTTCTTTTTATTATTTTGATCCTTGTTTTTAACAGCCTTTCTGATCAATGAATAAGCAGGATCTTCCCCACTTGTAAATATCACAGCGTCAAGCTCTGTAATAGCCATTTCAAGCTGAAAGTCAACAACTTGTGTGTCTCCTATAACCACAAACTTCGCCTTCTTAGCATATCCATCTGACATACATACAATTGAATCTGTTGCAACAGAGCTTTCAATGACAAATAATCCTTCAAAATCGGACTGAACGGCAATATCAGTACCTTTAAAATATATGGTTGCAAAAGGTATAGCATCGTTACTTGCAGCCTCTGTGATTTTGCCTCTTACCTTTGTGTTTTGCCCAAAACCAGATATGAATGCACAAAAAAATAATATTACAGTTTTCAACCTAAACATAATTATGTTAAATTAGAGTTTTTAATCTATGGAATTTTGAAAAATTGGGTCAAAAGACATCTGATTTCGATCAGTGGAATTTATTCTTTATTGAACACTAACAGTATAAAAATCAAAACAATAGAAATATGTTTATTAATATATAACTCTATTTTCTCATTGTTTCTTATCTACTTCTTAGCTGTAAACCATAATTTTTCCATAGCGAGCTATATAGTACTCCAACTTGTAATTTCAATATTAATTTATTTTTTGATTAAAAGAAAATTAATATCACTAGCAAGTATCATTTTTGCATTTTTGCCCTCATTATTGTTCTTGTTTTTTCCTGTGTTTTATAATGAATTGGATGCATTTCAGCATTATTTCGTATCAAATACGGGCACTTTGTTTGCTACTTTAGGTATTATTATTTTCTCATTCCAAAAAGAAAAAGCACTCTATATTACATCGGTAGTTTATGGACTTTTATATGTTTTTATAAGTGATATAGCCATAAATTCATTTGCAACTCAAGATCATCTGTACCACAATCACCACTTAGCTTTAGGAATATGTTCCAAGTTTATACTTTTTATACTTTTTTTTGTATCAATATTTCTTTACAAGGAAATTGGCTATGTCTTTGCTATAAAACTCAACCTGTTCTATGAAAGGCTCAAACATAAAAACAAGGAATATATAGGATTGGTACGCAAGCTTAACCTTGCTAATGACGAGCGTAACAACAGTATGCAGGCGGCTTTAGATAAAAACGCTGAACTAGAAAAACTTACGACTGAACTATTACACCAAAGAGAAACGCTTCAAAGCGTGCTCATATCATTCAAAAAGCAGGAAGAGGAACTTGACAAAAATTATCAGAACTCACTTGAAAAAGAGACGAAAATCAAAGAACAGTATGCAGAGTTGATGATATCCAAAGAAGAAATTGATGCCCAAAACGAAATGATTTTGAAACAACAATTCTCTCTTTTAGAAAAAAATAAAGCTTTGGAAATGTATACAAAAGCACTCCTTTATCTAAATAAAACCAAAAAAGTTAATTCTATTACCCTCGTCAAAAAACTGAAAGACATACTAGTAACATGTGCAGAAACTTTAGACGCTAGATATGTAAGTATCTGGACTTTTGATTCCCAAAAGAATGCCATTGTCTGCATTCAAGCTTATGACAAACAAGAAAACACTTTTAATGAAGGTGAAATTTTTTACGCAAAAGATTATCCGATCTACTTTAGTAATATACAAAACAATCACATACTAAAAGCTGATCGAGCCCAAACAAGTGTAGAGCTATCGGAATTCCTTCAAAACTATCTCATACCTAAAAATATTCATTCATTATTAGACGCACCCTACTACCTTAATGGTGAATTTGGAGGAATCATTTGTATTGAAATTGACCAAAAATTCAGAAATTGGAGTAATGAAGAGATTTTTTTCTCCAAAAGCTTAACGGAAATCCTTTCCAATACATTCATGGAATTGCAAAATAGTGACAATGAAGAAAAAATATTACTGCAAACATCAGAACTCAACAAAAAGAATGAATTGCTGGAGCAACAAAAGTATGAGATTGAAAATATAAAAAACTATCTAGAGGAACGTATCAAGGACAGGACCTTTGAATTACAACAAAAGAATACAAAACTAACTGAGATCGCCAAAACCAATTCCATCATACTCAAAAAACCATTACATCGAATACTTGGCCTTTGTTACATTATGCAAGAGCAATACCATGAAATCAGTGAAATTCAAGAATGTCTCTCACTCCTCAAAATCTCCTCAAAAGAATTGGAAGTCGCTGTTGATCAGATCAACGAAATGCTTAACGGGTTTGACTAATTCAATAATTGATTACTATCTTAAAATCGATTTAAGGATCTGAAACTCAATAGTTGGGTTGATTTTCTCGTATAATATATGGTATACAGACTTACAAATAGGCAAATCAATCTCATGTTTCTTATTGAGGTCAATAATACTTTTTGCCCCAAAATATCCCTCAGCAACCATGTTCATTTCAACTTGGGCAGATTTCACCGTATATCCCCTACCAATCATATTACCAAATGTCCTGTTTCTACTAAACTGAGAATAACAAGTAACAAGCAAATCTCCTAGATATGCAGAATCATTTAAATCTCTATGGGCAGGTTTTGTATAATCGAGGAATCTCTTAACCTCCTGCATCGCATTGGATACCAGTACAGCTTGAAAATTGTCCCCGTAATTTAAGCCCCTCGCAATCCCCGAGGCAATCGCTATGATATTTTTCAAAATTGCAGAACACTCTACACCATAAATGTCTGTGAGACAGTGCGTCTTCACAAACCTACAATTTAATAACTGCGCAAATTTCAGTGCATTGGTATAATCTTCACATGCAACAGTAAGGAAAGATTGTTTTTCTAATGCCACCTCCTCACTATGACAAGGGCCACCGATACATAAAATATCTTCTGCATCCAAAAAATACTTTTGTTCCAAATACTCTGATACCAGCATATTTTCCCCTGCCACAAGTCCTTTTATGGCCGAGACAACACTAGTACCTCGTAACATTTGAGGCGTTATCGGCTCTAAAGTTGCCTTTAAATATGCTGAAGGTACCGCCAAAATAACATAATCAGCTCCATCAACAACTCTAGTAATATTATTATCGACCTTTACCTTTTTAACATTTATCTGGATATCGGACAAATAATTAGGATTGTGATGAAAGCTTTTAATATATGAAACAGTTTCCTTTGCACGTACCCACCATTTTATTTTTACATCATTTTCGGACAGAATCTTAATTAGAGCCGTAGCCCAACTTCCACCTCCTATTACAGCTACAGTCGGTGTTGTAATTTTTTTTGAAATCACAATCTTTATAATTTTATTTACAAAACATTAAGGGAAACACCCCTCTTCTTGTTTGCAAATGTAAAGATTTTAATCAGAATAATACCAAATACACATTTTCGATGCCAAAATATATCATATATAACGGAAAACTCACTGAGGATGAAAATGTTAAAATCTCCATAAATGATAGAGCCTTTAATTATGGCGATGGCTTGTTCGAAACGCTTATCGTAAGTAAAGGACGTATACATTTTTTCGAAGATCACATACAACGATTATGGGCAGGCTTTCGTTTCTTAAGATTTTATGATGAGAGCTTCCCTAGCCAACAAGCGATTAAAGCACAAATACATACACTACTATCAGAAAATATGATCGAATCTGGGCGTATTAAAATAAATGTCTGGAGGAAGGAAGGTGGGCTATTTTTACCAAAAGATAATAACGTAAACTACCTGATAAGGTCTACAGACTTTATAAAACCTCTAAAAGAAAAAACTAAAGTTGTACTATCACCTTATATTGTGAACAATAAATTTCATATCAATAACATAAAAACCCTTAACTCTGCACTATATGTCTTATCATCATTACATTACCAAAGCCAAAGCGCTAATGACTCATTACTTATAAATTCGCAAAACGAAATCGTTGAACTTTGCTCCTCAAATATCTTTTTTACGAGCAAAGAGGATTACTATACACCTTGTCTTGAAAGTGGTTGTCTTGCAGGTATTATGAGAAAAAATGTAATCCAATATTTGCGCAAAAAAAAAATAAATATTTTAGAAACAAAAATCCCTTTTGAAGATTTAAGTAACTTTGATGGATGCTTTGGATCAAATGTTGCTGGGTTATTTAAGATAAAATCAATTGAAAATCAAACATTTAAAAACAAATTTGATTTAGAAACCATAGAAAATGAAGTATATAGATGACAAGATTGATATCATCATCACGAGTGACGGCTCGCACTCTTTGTACAATACGGATTTAGATGAAACCTACCATTCAAGACATGGGGCCATTCAAGAATCTGAATATGTATATATTAAACAAGGATTAGATTATTATTTAGCCACAAATCCCAACTTGAATCATGTGCGAATTTTTGAAGTAGGTTTTGGAACAGGATCAAACCTACTCCTTACAATCAATTATTTACTACAACAACCAAATCTTTATATAAACTATACAACAATAGAGAAACATCCTATAAGTACCAGTTTGATTAAAAAATTAAACTATGCCAACTTTGGACTCAATGACGAGGCAGTCTCTCTTTTCCAGAAAGCTCATGAATGCGAATGGAATGAAACCATTTATTTACATAAAAAACTAACATTCAATAAATTACACAGTGATATCCATCAATATTCTCCAACAGGTGAGATAGATATTATTTATTTCGATGCATTTGCACCGAGCAAGCAAATAGATATGTGGGATATCAGAATATTAGACAAAATAACACGTAGTTTACAACCCCAAGGCCTATTAGTTACTTATTGTTCCCAAGGTGAATTTAAGAGAAAATTAAAAACTTTAGATTTAGAAGTAACTACATTGCCCGGTCCCCCGTTTAAAAAGGAAATGGTTAGAGCACTAAAAAAGAAACATGTATAAAATCTTTATCTCATCATTATTGATCACATTTTTAGCAGGGATTTATTC
>CAMFLX010000194.1 GCA_945957555.1 uncultured Cytophagales bacterium | reverse complement strand
ATTTTTTGGTACTCAAAGTTTTCGGCAGATATAAAGCATGACTTTTTAATAAGCTCACAATTACTAAAATCGAAGAAAAACTTGGGATCAATTGCTTGTCCCGCATATCTAACTTCAAAGTGCAAGTGCGGCCCGGTGCTGCGTCCAGTACTTCCTCCATATCCAATAAGATCGCCAGCTTTCACATAATCACCTATTTTAGCATAAGTTTTTGACATGTGTCCATATACGGTTTCCAATCCATTGTAATGTCTTACAACGATAAAGTTGCCATAGCCTCTTCCATCCCATCCAACCACACGAACTAGACCGTCAAATACAGATACCACAGAATCACCTGTTGTTAGAGCAAGATCGAGACCATAGTGCCAACGTCCCCATCTTTGTCCAAAGTCTGATGTCATATAGCACCTTTTTATAGGTTTGGACCAGTTTCGACCATTTGCAGAGTCTATGATTAGGAATGCCGTTTTTTCCATTTTGTGTGGATCAAAGTTGTACGGGTTCACCCTGTTGGTACTCCAATCTTCCATATACTCATATTCTTCAGCTATTTTTACCCATTCACTGTCTATCTTGATTTGTTCTTCCGTTTCCATGATCTCAGTCTCACCAAGATTGTCATCAATAGTCGATGTGTCATCGCTCGCTACATTAAGTTCATTTCGTGGCGTTCCGTCAACTCCAAATTCAGGGGTTTCTCCAACCAGCGAATCGTTGTTCACTTTTTGAGTTGTTTTTACTTTATGAGTGGGGGTAGATTGCATTTTTTTAGGTGCTACTATTTTAGGAGCAGCTACTCTTTTGATATCGGTATTTTTGCCTCCATTTTTTGTTTGTTGACTTTTGCCAACTGGTTTCTTTTTTGCAATTTGGCCCGTCGCTGTTTTTTTTGTTTGCGGCTTCTTTTTTGGTGTTTGGGGCATTGCTAAAAACACTATAAAACAACTTAAAATTAAGATAAATCTATGCACTCTTTTTTCTATTTATGATTTTTTATCTGATGAAGACGTAAAATTAATGATTTAATTGTGTTATAACCTAACAAATAAGATAAGTTATTGCCCTTTTTCAGGGCTTAAATCTTGATTTCCCGAATGAGCAAATTGTGCAATATTAATGCCACAATCGTTTGGTTATGAATATAAATTGTTATAATTTTGCAGTTTAAACAAAAAGGAATAATGTCAGTAGCAAAAGAAGTTAAGAAAGACATATTCAAGTCAAACAGCTTGGATAAGTCCGAAACAAACACAGGATCCGTTGAGTCTCAGGTTGCCCTTTTTACTCATAGAATTAACGAGATCACACAGCATTTAGCTGTCAACAAAAAGGATAATTCATCACGCCTTGGATTGTTGAAGCTTGTAGGTAAAAGAAGAAGATTGCTTGATTATCTTGCGAAAAAAGACATCGTAAGATATCGTGCACTTATTGCAAGCTTAAAAATCAGAAAGTAAATTTTGAAGCGGGATTTTCCCGCTTCATTTTTATTTTTTCACATCTCAATTTATTTTTTTAAAAATGTCATTAAACGTTATTACAAAATCTATAACCCTCCCAAATGGTAATATAATTACTGTTGAAACTGGGAAACTTGCAAAACAGGCAGATGGTGCAGTTGTGCTCAGAAGTGGAAATACCATGTTGCTTGCAACAGTTTGTTCGAAACAAGAAGCAGGTGTGGATGTGGACTTTCTTCCGCTTTCTGTGGACTATCAAGAAAAATTTGGAGCAGTTGGCAGATTCCCTGGTGGTTTCCTTAAAAGAGAAAGTAAGCTGTCTGATTACGAAGTCCTAATCAGTAGGCTTGTGGACAGGGCTTTACGTCCTTTGTTCCCGGAGGATTATCATGCAGATACGCAGGTTGTTATTCAATTGATCTCAGGAGATAAAGATAATTTGCCTGACGGACTTGCTGCATTTGCGGCCTCTGCGGCTATTTCGGTATCAGATATTCCTTTTAATGGTCCAATATCGGAAGTTAGGGTTATTAAAGATAAGGATTCTGGGGCATATTTGATTAATCCTACTCCTGCTCAAATAGAAAATTCTACTTTGGAGCTGATCGTTGCCGCTACTAGTAAAGACATTATTATGGTGGAGGGTGAGGCGAAAGAAGTTTCTGAAAAGGATATGCTAGAGGCTTTAAAAGCTGCTCACGTAGTTATTAAAGAGCAAATTCAATTACAGGTTGAACTTGCTGCTGCGGTAGGAAAAGTGAAAAGAGCCTACGACCATGAAAGAAAAGATGAGGCTCTTAAGGAAAAAATGTGGGCTGATTTATATGCGAAAGCCTATGACGCTGCAAGGTTACAAGAGGTTAATAAGAGTAAAAGGTCAGATAACTTCAAGAAAGTATTGACAGATTGGGTTTCGGCATTACCCGCAGATCATACTTATGATACGTTTTTGATCAAAAAATATTATCATGATATTGAAAAGGAAGCTGCTAGGAAGCTTGTGTTAGATGAAAGAACAAGATTGGATGGACGTAAACTGGATCAAATAAGACCTATCTGGTCAGAAGTTGATTACATTCCTTCTGCTCACGGCTCTGCAGTATTTACAAGAGGGGAAACACAGTCATTGACAACCGTTACACTTGGTACAAAGTTGGATGAGCAGAATTTCGATAGTCCTATGAATACAGGTACATCAAGGTTCTTATTGCACTATAACTTCCCTGGTTTTTCAACAGGTGAAGTAAAACCAAACAGGGGTCCTGGTAGAAGGGAAATTGGTCATGGTAATTTGGCCCAGAGAGGAATAAATATGGTGTTGCCGGTTTCTGATGAGATGCCATATACACTTAGGATAGTATCAGACATTTTGGAATCCAATGGTTCTTCTTCTATGGCTACAGTATGTGCTGGTGCTTTGGCACTGATGGATGCTGGTGTTAAAATAAAAGCACCTGTTTCTGGTATTGCGATGGGTCTGATCACGGATACAAAGACAAACAAATATGCAGTACTTTCTGATATATTAGGAGATGAGGATCATCTTGGTGATATGGATTTCAAAGTTGTGGGTACTGAAAAAGGTATTACTGCTTGTCAGATGGATATCAAAATAGATGGTTTGTCTTACGAAATCTTAGAACAGGCGTTGGATCAGGCTAAACAGGGTCGTCTACATATCCTTGGAGAGATGAAAAAGACGATTTCTAAACCAAGGGATGACTACAAACAAAATGCTCCGAGAATAGTTACATTGACTATTGACAAAGACATGATTGGTGCGGTAATCGGGCCAGGTGGTAAAGTGATCCAGGAAATGCAAAAGACTACCAATACTACTATTGTGATCGAAGAGGTCAACAATATGGGTAAAGTAAACATCTACGCAACGAATGGAGATGATTTGGAAGCTGCTTTGCGTAAAATTAAAGGTATCGTGAGTGTACCAGAAATTGGCGATGTCTATGACGCTAAAGTAAAAACTTTGGCTCCTTATGGTGCATTTGTTGAGTTTATGCCAGGTAAAGAAGGTTTGTTGCATATTTCCGAAGTAAAGTGGGAGCGTCTAGAAAATATGGACGGAGTACTTGAGGTAGGAGAAATAGTTAAGGTTAAACTTCTTGACGTAGATAAGAAAACAGGTAAATATAAGTTGTCAAGAAAGGTGTTATTGCCTAAGCCAGAGGCTACTACATGATTTGAAACTTTATTATAGGTCCATACGTATAGAAAAGGGTTATTTTTTCGGATTATAGATGAGGCAGCTTAAGATAAGTAAACAAATTACCAACAGGGAGAGTCAGTCTCTTGATAAATACCTACAAGAAATAGGTAAAGTTGACTTACTGACGCCCGATGAAGAGGTAGAACTGGCTAAGAGGATTAGGGAAGGAGATCAGTTTGCATTAGAAAAATTAACAAAAGCCAATTTGAGGTTTGTTGTGTCTGTTGCAAAACAATATCAAAACCAAGGTCTTTCATTAGGCGATTTGATCAACGAGGGTAATTTGGGCTTAATTAAAGCTGCGCAGAGATTTGACGAAACAAGAGGATTCAAATTTATTTCATACGCAGTATGGTGGATAAGGCAATCTATTTTACAAGCTCTGGCAGAACAGTCCAGAATTGTGAGATTGCCACTAAATAGGGTTGGCTCTTTGAATAAAATATCGAAGACGTTCTCCGATCTGGAACAAAAGTTTGAAAGAGAGCCTTCTCCTGAGGAATTGGCGGAGGTACTGGATCTTTCAACTACAGAAGTTGTTGATACACTCAAGATTTCCGGTCGCCATGTTTCCATGGATGCACCGTTTGTTCAAGGTGAGGAAAACAGTCTTTTGGACGTTTTAGAAAATGAATCAGAGGAAACTCCTGATTCAGGTCTTATAAATGATTCACTGCGGAAGGAAGTTCAGAGGGCTCTTTCCACCCTTACTCAAAGAGAAGCAGATGTTGTGATCTATTATTTTGGTCTTAATGGTGCACATCCGATGACACTTGAAGAGATTGGTGAGGAGTTCAATTTGACCAGAGAAAGGGTTCGTCAGATAAAAGAAAAAGCAATAAGAAGGTTGCGTCATACTTCTAGAAGTAAAGCGCTTAAGCCTTATTTAGGTTAAATGAGTGTTTCAGCATAAAGAATTTGCTTCTTTATACTGAACTTTGTAACCAAAGATTTTATAATTAAACAAATGGGGCTGACTGGTTTTGACGACGAGTTTGTCTCACGTGTAAGCATGTCGGGAGTTGGGGGTACCTCCTGAAATTAATGCCCTCCGAACAATAACAGGCGAAGAGAATTCTTACGCTTTGGCTGCTTAATCTAGGTATTAAGCTACAGTCAACGTCTCTCCACGACCACGTCCTGCCGTCGTGGGTCAGGGGCGACACCATGCAGGGCCTTGTTTGCGAAGGGTTACGGTCGTAAATGAGTATTAGTGACTAAGATATAGTTCGGTTTGTTGCCGACCTGATTATGTCCGACAACAATGCGCAACTAAGCATGTAGAAAGCGTCAGGTTACCTTGCTCGGACCAGGGTTCGACTCCCTGCAGCTCCACTTTTAAAAACAAATTATAAAAACGAAAAGGCTACCAAATGGTAGCCTTTTCGTTTTTATAAGAGATTCAGTAAACGCATATTTTCCTGACGGCAATCTCTTTGTTGGTCTGTACCAGAATAGAGTAGAGTCCTGCTTTTAGTATTGAGCAATCAATGATATGGGTGTATTCGCCAGGATTTGTATCAGGGTCATTGAATATCTGTCTGGCCATTGCTCCGTTTAAGTCATATAGTTTGATGCTTACGTTTGATCGGGTAATTACCTCATATTTGATTTCAAATTGATTCGGTGTTGATGTAGGGCTTATCGTAAGGTTATCATTCGTGAAATAATCATCCAATAGACCTATTGTTTGGTCTTCATGGAATACCACACTTATTTTGTTTAATGTGTCCATAGATTGAGTACCCATGGGGTTAATTGCAATTGATCCCCAAAATGTAACATCGCCAGTGCCAGAGGAGGGGGCAGTCCATTTAAATGTGATGGTTTTTTGGTTGCCAGATACCGTGTTTGTGGAGTTGTGCACGACCTCTCCACTTAAGATTTTGCCATTAGTTACATTGTTTGCTGTGCCAACCAATGTGCCTTTTGAATTTTGGGACCTTATGTCAAAACCCAATTTCGGTTTTTGCGTTTTGACACAGAGAGTCATGTTGTAGGTAGTGCCTGGTATATAGCCCGATGAAGGGATGTCGCCGGTTAATGACGCATTCTCATGATTTAAAGTCGTGGTTTGAATTCCTGCATGGCAGATATTGCAGGAAGATTTGGCCCCACTATATCCTGAGATTCCATCAGGTTGGCCAATTACTTTGTGTTGAGTGGTTGATAAGCACACAGAGAAGACTGCCAGTATCCAAATATATGAAAGGATATAATTCTTTTTCACGTAGTCTTCTTGGTTTTATTTTGATCTAAGTGTTTAAAGCAAAAAGCCGTGTTTACACGGCTTTTGAAGTATTTAAGGAGAAACTGTCATTTAGAAGCAGGATTTTTTTCATTTAGTCCTGTGACTATTTCGTTTGTGATATCTGCCGCCTCATCGGCATAAAGCATATTTCCGTTTTTTACATAACTGAATATGAATTTATATTTTTGGTCTTTATTGTACTCCTTTATAAAGGCGCTAATGTCGTCGGTAAATTTTTTATTGTTTTTGCTATCCTCCTCCATAAGATTGGATAATTCTTTTTCCCTGTCTTTTACGATTCTGTCTTGTTCCATTGCCAACGCTTGTTCGGTGTTCTGAATTTCAGTAGCGCTTAGTGAGCCAGTAGAGCCTTTTTGTCTGTATTGCATTACCTTTCCTTCCCATGCTTTAGCAAGATTGTCATATTTGCGATCTATATTGTTTTTCTTGGCATAAGCTTGCTCATTGTATTTTTTTGCATAGGTATATTTTTCAAGAAGTGTATCGATATTTATGTATGCAATTGCAAGTGGGCTACTTGATGTAGGATTGGTCACTTTTTTTTCATCTGTAATTGTTTTTTCTGTTTTGCTTGACCCACTAAATGTTTTAAAAAATAGAAAGCCTATAGCGATGGTTAAAATGATACTGTAAACTGTTAAGATTTTGTTATTCATCGTTCCGTTTTTTTTCAAAAATAGAAATAAGTGAGGAAAAGCTATGAACTTTTTTGAAAAAAATACAGTTTTTTGCTAATAAGTTTTGAAAATAAGTTTTAAAAATAAGTTTTAACATCTTAATTTTGTAAAGGATTATGAAAAAAGTATTATTCACATTATCGTTACTTGCGACTCTTGGCATTGTTTATGCTAATGTAGATGGCAAGGGGAAAGGCAAAGGAAAAAAATCTTGTTGCAGTAAATCAAAATCTTGTTGCACAAAATCTAAAACAGATTCTACCGCACAAAAAGGAACAGAACAAAAGTAATTTAAAGATATTTAAGATAATAGGTTAGTTTAGGGTTTAATTTTAGAAAAGCCTGTCACTCTGTGACAGGTTTTTCTGTTTATTGTCTTTGTAGCAAAAATACTAATCTGTCTGAGTTTTCACTAAATTCACGGAGTTTGTAATCTCCAAATTGTTTTATAACAGTTAGGCCTGCTTCTTTAAACATGGTAAGGAAGTCGGTATGTGTAAATGCCGCTACTTTTTCGAAATATTCAGCGATATGTCCCATGTCATTTACTTGTATTTTCTTTATTATTTGATGTTCGACCACTTCTTTTTTAATGTTGAAATGGATCCCATCTATTTCTTTAGTTTCTTTTTTGGGTAGTAATTGGGTCGCCTTTATTGCATTGAAGTAGTCTAAGACAAGGTAGCCTTTGGGTTTGAGTGCTGCTCTAATAGATTTAAGCACTTTAATGTTGTCCTTTTCGTTTTCAAAATAGCCAAAACTTGTAAATAGATTAAATATTGCATCGAACTCTTCATGGCCCAAGTTTGACCTCATGTCCTTGATGATGAATCGTAAGTGCTCATGTTCGTGTTGTTTTGCTTCTTTAATGTTATTTTCTGAAAGGTCTACACCTGTGACATCGTAACCTTTTTGAGCTAAATAGATAGAGTGCCGACCTTTACCGCAAGCTAGATCTAGAACTTTAGGTAGCTTACCTACGTTTAACATGTTGTGTAGGTTGTCAATGAAAAAGTGGGCTTCATTATCGTCCCTATTTTTGTATAAAATGTGATAGTACTCGGTGTCAAACCAAGATTCGTACCATTCGTGAGCGTCTTTTGACATGATTATTTGTATTTATTTAAGTTTTAAACCATATTTGGGTGGATTAAAACAAAAAAACAAAGTTATTGACGAATTGATTTTAAAGCATGCAATTTATAAAAAACATCTTTATACTTTTTTTATTTTTATTTGGGTTTTCTGTTTTTTCTCAAGTTGAAGACGAAGACGAGATTATTCAGGAAGAGATTGATTTTAGGGAAAGAAAGACTAATAACATAGAAAACCAAATCGTGCAGCATGCTTCGCTTGTGGAAAAAGAAGAGAAGCTTGTAGAAATTAGAAGGACTAATACTAAAAATACTTATACGGGGAACTTATGTGCCGACGAAATAGCTAGGAGGTATCATTTTAAATATGTTTTTGATCATGATGGGGGTAACGGTATAAGGTATTTTGTGGCAAACCAGCTTAAGTTCATGAGACTTACCTTTAAAAATGGACTTTTCTGGAAGGCAAGGTACCGTCATGAGCTTAGAGACTGTGTGAGTAGGAGCGGTGATTTCGTTGGTTAGATTTTGCCTGCCAATAAGTACATTACAGCCATTCTAATAGCTACTCCATTTTCTACTTGGTCAAGTATGATGGAGTGTTTTGAGTCCGCCAGGTCCGAAGTTATTTCAACGCCTCTATTTATAGGGCCTGGGTGCATGATTACAACATCTTTATTGAGGCTGTCCAATAATTCTCTATTGATTCCGTAATATAAGGAGTATTCCCTTAGGGAAGGGAAGTATTTGAGCTGTTGCCTTTCTAATTGGATACGTAATACATTGGCGACATCACACCATTCAAGGGCTTTACGTACATCTAATTCTACTTTTACGCCCAATTCTTTGATGTATTTAGGTATTAGAGTAATGGGGCCGCATACCATTACTTCTGCGCCTAGTTTTTGTAGCGCAAAGAAATTGGAAAGTGCGACTCTCGAGTGGAGGATATCTCCAAAGATGCAAACTTTTTTGCCTTCGACGGAGCCTAGTTTTTCCCTGATTGAGAAACTGTCTAATAGTGCTTGAGTTGGGTGTTCGTGGGTACCATCTCCTGCATTAACGATTTGGCATTTTACGTGATTGGAGAGGAAATGGGGGGCACCAACACTTGCATGTCTCATTACGATCATGTCCACTTTCATCGCAAGGATATTATTGACGGTATCAAGGAGGGTTTCACCCTTTTTTACTGAACTTGAGGAGGATGAAAAGTTGATGGTGTCAGCTGAAAGCCTTTTTTGGGCAAGTTCAAAAGAAAGTCTTGTGCGTGTAGAATTTTCGAAGAATACATTGGCTATGGTGACGTCTCTAAGTGAGGGTACCTTTTTGATGGGTCTATTGAGCACATCTTTGAAGTTGTCGGCGGTTTCGAAAATTAATTCGATGTCATCTTTGGTTAAATCCTTGATTCCTAATAGGTGCCTGACACTTAACTGCTTTTGCATTATTTTTTAAACGTCTTTTTTGTTTAACAACCAAACAAAATCATTGTCATGACCTTGTTCTTTTAATTCTACTAAAACCCTTTCGCTCTGTATTGAGTTTACCTTTTTGCCTACATATTGGGCATTAATGGGTAATTCTCTTGTATATTTCCGGTCTATGAGTACCAATAGTTCAACTTTGCTCGGTCTGCCAAAATCTACCATGGCATCAAGTGCGGCCCTTACTGTTCGCCCGGTATAGAGTACGTCATCTACCAGTATTACGTTTTTGTTTTCTATAGTGAATGGTACATCCATTTCGAAAACTTCCGTGATCTCTCGTCTTTTGTAGTCGTCCCTGTAGAATGCAATATCTAATTTGCCCAAAGGGATTTCCTTTTTTAAAATTTCA
>CAMFLX010000193.1 GCA_945957555.1 uncultured Cytophagales bacterium | reverse complement strand
TAGGTATCAATAAACTGACTCTCCTTAACTTTCAAATACTTAGAAATTCTTTTGATATCAGTTGTATTGAATCTTGGTGAATAGCTTTTACAACAGGCTGAACAATCTAAACAATCTACATTTGAAAAGGCTTCATCATGCAGAGCTGGTAAGTTTTTGAGAAGTTGGTTCTTGTCTACTTTATCCAAAAACCTTTTATGGATTTTCAGCTCTTCCGATTTCAACCTATAAAATTATCTAACAACTTAAACATCATCGCATTATTCTGTACCACCAAATCTATTTGAGATTTTATTTCGACATCAGTTTGTACATATTTAGACTTTACCAATTCATGATCAAATGCACTGTTCATTCCTTTAATGGCTTTTTCATCAACCTCAAAGTGAAACTGCAAGCCTAGCACGTAATCTTCATACGCAAACCCTTGATTTACAGTAGCCTCAGAAGAAGCCAATCTTACAGCATTAGCTGGAAGCGAATAGGTATCTCCATGCCAATGAAATACATGAATAGCCTCAGGACTACCTTTGAACAAACCACTCAATGCTTCTTGTGAAAGTTTGATCTCAAACCATCCAATCTCTTTATGTGGGGCTGCATATACCTTACCTCCTAGAATTTCAGCTAAAAACTGACTTCCCAAACAAATCCCCAATATCTTCTTTCGGGCCTCAAGTGCAATTCTAATGAATTCCTTTTCAATCTTCAACCAATCAAACTTTTCCACTTCATACACGCTCTGGGGACCACCCATTATGATAAGCACATCGTATTCAGAAGTTTGTGGCAAAATATATGATTTTTCATAAAATTTGGTCACACCGGTATTATATCCTTTGTTTTGGATCCATTGACTGATGATACCCAAACCTTCATCAGGGTGGTGCATGAGATAGTGAATACGCATATTTAATAATTTTTTGGAAGTACAAAATTACTCAAAATCCATAAAATATTCCACTTTCCATTTGACATAAAGAATATCTAATCATATTTGGATTTTGTCATTTGTTTTTTAAATTTGTATATATCGCTTCAAAAATTTTTATACAATATTATTGGAATAATTAAGCATTTCATCCAATATATTCAATATACCCCAAACAGATCCATTATGATTAGAATCTACAAATTTTTCTTTTTCTTTTTGAAATACCCATTACGCTACAAACTAGAACTGTTGAAGCTATATTTTAATACTGCAGCTAAACGAGTTAAAACGCTACAGTATCAAGGCATTTCTTCCGAATTCATTAAGATCAATCACAAACTCCATGAGTTTTCAAACTCCAAAAGTTTTGATTTCGAAATACTGAAAGGAGAAATACTGTTGAGCGATAGTTATAACCATAAAAAACTTAAACTATACGTAAAAGACTATTCATCTGACTTATTTATATACGACCGCATATTTGTAGAAAAGGAATATGAAATAGTCCCAAAACTGTTGAAAAGTCGTAAAATAAAACCTAAAATGATGTTGGACTGTGGGTGCAACATTGCGAGTACTCCGATTTTCATGAATATGTACTTTGACAATTTAAGATATATTTGCATAGAACCTGATTCTAGCAACATAGAGCAAGCCCACAAAAACCTACAAATCAACAATATAACAAACTACAAACTGTATCATAAAGGTATCTGGAGCTCTAAACAAATGCGATATATCAACAGAAACGCAGTTGATGGTCTGAACAGGGACTATTATCTAGTAGATACCATAACGGACACCCCAATAGAGACCATTTCCATTGCAGATATTATCTTTGAAAACGAGATAGATATCATAGACTTTCTCAAACTAGATATCGAAGGAATAGAGGAAGAGCTTTTTAAAAACACACCGGAAAGTGATTACCGGTGGTTGGATCAAGTACGGATATTAAGCATCAACATACACGATGAGTTAGAGTGCAGAGAAAACATTCTCAAAGTACTCTCAGACCGTCACTTTGAAATCAAACAGGAAGGAGAACTTACTTTAGGAATCAATAAAAAGCTTTGTCCATCCTTCATACTCAACCAAGAAAACCATTTTATAAACCACTGACTTTACTCACACAAACCCTGAGCCGTTCAGCAGCTTGCTCAGGCGTAATGTCACGTTGAGGGTTAGCCAGCATTTCATAACCTACCATGAACTTCTTAACAGTAGCAGACCTTAGCAAAGGTGGCAGAAAGACCATGTGCCAATGCCATTCTTCGTGTAAAAAACCATCAGTAGGCGCTTGGTGAATCCCTGCTGAATAAGGAAAAGACACTTCAAATAATTGATCATAAGCCATGGTCAATTGTTTATATGCATGCGCAAAACTATCCCTTTCCTTATGAGACATCATGGCTATGTTTGCCATGGGTCTTTTGGGCACAATCATCGTTTCGAAGGGCCAAACTGCCCAAAAAGGAACCAATACCACAAAATCATCATTCTCGAACACCATTCGCACTTTTTCTTGGATCTCCGTTAGCAAATAATCGAACAACAGCGTTTTTTGATGCTTTTTCAGATAAAGTAATTGATTGGCTTGCTTTTTTAAAGGTTCATCTGGCACAAAAGATGATGCCCAAATCTGTCCATGGGGGTGAGGATTGGAACATCCCATTACAGCGCCTTTGTTTTCAAAGATTTGTACATATTCTATATGATCAAGGCTTCCTAGGGCTTGATACTCTTTCACCCAGAGATCAACCACAGCTCTAACCTCAGAAGCCTCCATATCAGGAATGGATAGATCATGCCTTGGCGAAAAACAAACAACCTTGCAAATCCCACCTTCAGATTCCGCCCTGAGCAAACCTTCTTTCTCAAATGTGATTTTCTCTACACTAGGCTTTAACGCAGAAAAATCATTTACAAATGAATATGCACTCTCATAATTTGGGTTAAACTCCCCATTAGACCTCTTGTTACCAGGGCACAAGTAGCAAGTTTCATCATATATGGGTCTTTTTGCCGTATCGTCCTTTTCTTCCTGACCCTGCCAAGGTCTTTTGTTTCGATGTGGAGACACCAAAACCCAAGAATCAGTTAGCGGATTGTACCTACGATGTGGTTGCTCTGCAAGTGGAAAATTCATATAAAGTTCTAAAACGATGAAATTATGAAATTAACAAATTATAAAAAAACCACCAAGTACTACTCAGAGACCAAGAACCACATTATACACTCATTAACAAGAAGATACAATATGAAAAAATTGCTTTTAAAATGTATTTTTTCTATATTTAGGTAATAGATAAATATTATACATTATAAACAATACTCATTATGAAGAAGTCACTTTACGGCTTACTATTATCTTTATGCATACTTCAAGTCAATAGTCAAACCATCATCAACGATTATTTTCCAGTTACTGCTGGTTCGGGTAATATTGTTACTGTATCTTCTCTTACGGGCCCAAACGGCAAAACTTTAGCCATCGGAGACACTGTTTTGGTCATTCAAATGCAAGGTGCTACTATGAATCAATCCAATAGTGCTTCATTTGGCACAACCACAGTAAATAACTCAGGTAATTTCGAATTGAGTGTCATTTGTGGTATCAATACCAGTACCAAACAAGTAGAGCTCAAACATAATTTGGTCAACAGCTACACATTCACTAATGGTGGGGTTCAGTTGGTATCGCATGGCGATGGTAAAACGGTCAACTATACTTCTCCAGCGGGTGGCCTTACTACAACAACATGGACGGGCACACTTGGTGGTGTAGTTTTCATAAAAGCATCAGGCACAACTACACTCAATGGCAACATCGATGCGAGCGGAAGAGGATTTAGAGGTGGCTCCCCTGGAGGATTTGTTGGGGCGCCAGGCACCGTTTGCAACAAAAATGTGGTAGATGCCACCTGTAACTTCCTGTACAACAATGATGGATGTAATGGTGCCATAGGTTGCGGAGCCGTGGGTTATTTCTACCCTGCAAATCCACACACCATCACTACAGCCTGCGGGGGTAACCATATTGCCCCTCCAAGCCCCAACCCAAAACCAGCAAACAACAACGATTTCTACATGGGAGGCGGTAAAGGCGAAGGTATTGTACCCTATATCCTAAATATGGAGACAGGTAGAGGCGCCCAATCAAATGGCGGAGGAGGCGGCCAAGCACACAATTCAGGGGGCGGCGGCGGTGGCAATACAGGAGCTGGTGGCAATGGAGGCGACCAATACCCTGCAGGAGCCTGCGTACCCCTAGCCAACGGCGGTGTAGGAGGTAGAGTTTTACCTTCTTCGACAACTAAACTATTCATGGGCGGTGGTGGTGGTTCAGGTCATGGTAATTACCCCAACGGTGCCCCGAGTGCAGGAGCCAATGGAGGAGGCATCATTATTATAGTATCCAACACATTAAACAATACCGGTACTCGATATATATATGCCAATGGCAACAACGTTGCAAATACCTTAGGACAAGACAGTGAGGGCGGTGGTGGTGCCGGAGGATCTATTTATTTTGATGTCCTCAATATTACTAATACTGGAACCTTAAACATACAAGCACATGGTGGAAATGGCGGAGACTCTTATAACGTTCAAGAATGTATAGGCACTGGCGGTGGCGGCGGCGGCGGCTATATCGTAAGTCGTGTGGCCATTCCAGGCACTGTGACTCAGAACGTCACGGGTGGAACCGCAGGTATCGTTTCAGATGGGAGCACTATACCAGTAAGCAAAGGAGTACATTACACCCTTTGTGGCCCAGGAGCTCCTGACTATAAATTCAACGCAAAAGATGGATCAGTGGGCCTTACTAGCGTGAATACAAGCCTTAAAACAAAAAGAGGCACCGTTGTTATAACCTGTGTGCTATCTGTTGACTTTATAAGTTTTAATGTAATCGAAAATGAAGGTTATGTCAACATTAGATGGTCTACCTCAAGAGAAACCAACAATAAGCACTTTATTGTTGAAAGAAGCCACAATGGAATAGACTTTGAAGCATTATACACAGTAGAAGGCAAAACCAATAGCAATACTTTGAGCAACTATTCAACAATGGACATCCCTAAAAATAACGGTACTTACTATTATAGAATAAAACAAGTGGATCTGTCAGGTCAAACGACTTACACGCATTCAGTATCAGTGGAATTTAAGGATGAATCTGACTTCTACATCTATCCAAATCCAAGTGGTACTTCAAAAAGTGTACGGATTCAAAACCTATCCAACACAGAAGACATTATACCTTGGGTACTCAACGATCAAGACGGAAGAACCATAAGAGCGGGAAATATTCACGAGATATATGACCTCAATACTGAAAACATCAAATCTGGCATCTATTTCCTTGAAATACATTCCAAAGCAAACTTAAAAATTTACAAACTTATCATTACACACTAAAAGATGATGGCAAATCCTTCTACATTAGGATTTGCCATCACTTATTGAAACAATAAACCTATTTACTTTCCTCTACCCTCTCCACCTTTATGGTTCTTCATTACGGCTTGTTTTGCTTTATACTTGCTGTATTGATCCTCATTTAAAATCCCTTTAAGCGTAGTATCAAGCTCTGCATCAGCGTTGTCTCTCAATGTTTTCCAGTCTGATTCAGAACTTGAACTTTTACCTGAATCCATTTTTTGTTGATGTGTTTCTAGTGCAGACTTTACTTTGGCGGTTTGATCATCTGTAAGTGCTAAATCTTTTTTGAGCATTTCAAGACGCCTCGTTACACGATCACCCGAATGATTCTCAGCCCCTCGACTTCCTTTCTGAGGTCTTGAATTTTGAGCAATAATAGGACTCATACCTAGCACAAGCCCTAGCAATGTACTTATTACAATTTTTTTCATTGAATTGATGGATTTGAAATATATAATTAAAACAAAACTGATTTAGAAAATAATAGGTACACTCAAAACTATAATGGGGGGCTGAGGTGCCGGTACTGGCTGCACAATCACCACATTAGGACTTCCTTGCGCTGGAGACACATAGCCATACTGAGTGTTGGTGTGATTGGATTGATGATGACAATGCCCTCCATGCCCCGAACATTGATGCTTGGGGGCATGTTGATGACAACCATGTTGGGAATGATGCCCTCCATTGTGCCTAGAACCGTGCCCCTGAGCAAATATACTACTAAGACTAGCTGAACTTAATAATACAACTGATACTATTAACCTGTTTCCCATAACCTTAAGATTTAAACTTTGATACTTAGACTACAGGAAACCAACTAAACCTTCGCTGGATATATAAATATTTTTACAATTATTTAGACAGGAACAGGTAAGTAGAAAAGAATCATCGCTTAATAGGCGCATGAGTCGCACATATAAGCAATGATTCAATACATAGAAACTATATTGTAGATAGATATTTAATAGCAGTAATGGATGGGAAGAAAAAATAGGCCCCTCCCCTAACTGTCACAAAACGTTGTAGATCCATGACGCATTTATTTACAGGCTCTGCCTGAACCGTGAAATTCTGTTGAACATCCTTGCTGTTCAATTCTTGGACCCCAATAATTGGATCCGGATCATTGTAGAGGTTTTGAAACCTTGGGAAATTGGCCCAAGTATGTTGGATAAATTCGAACTGACCAGCTATATCTGCGTTGAAGCACATAAAATGCAACCCGATCTCCCCCACCGGTTTGTGATCTGTGGGAGAGCTTACCAAGGGCTCTCCATAAGAGCGTCCCCGCCTAATGATCCTATGCTTTTTGGTAAGCTTAATGGAGCGTTTGGCGGAATTATCTTCAAAAGCATCGCGAGGATTGTTCCTTCTCAAGTGTGACCCAAAAGGGCACTTAAGCCCCGACTTATCCTCGGTATACCCAAAATCATTTTCATTGTTCAATCCTCCAGGATCAGCGTCTGGATATAAAGCCATCGGTGCTCCGCTAGGCCAACGACCTATCATTTTAGAAGCAAGTTTTATACTCTCTTCAACGTTGATCTGCCCATCCTGCTTCTTTGTCTTTTCATTGATATATGACCAAAACAAATCCACGCGCTCTTCCATTTGCCTAAAAACCAGATAACTACCATTGTTACCCAAATCCTTCAGGCCAGAGCCTCCTGCATCTAAAGGCAATAGGCTTAAATCTCCTTGTTTTACAGTTACAAAAGGGGTATCAGGATACACCCCGTACTCATTTTTATAACCCAATAAAAATTCCCCTGTCGCTACTGTATTTTCTTTAGGCCCTTCCATGTGGGTTCCTTCTATCACAGGTTGTGAAATCCCATCCCTAAACCCCAAATGCACCTTGTTATCCTCTAACAGCTGTCCATCCAAAGGGGTTACTATACTCAATCCCTGTGCTAAAAAACCTGTCTCCAATTCTTTACAAAAGGCACTAAGCACAGTTGCCTCAATAGCAAAGACCATCAACAAAATATGAATATTTTTTTCATCACATCGATCTCCTTTGGCATTGCCACCCCATCGCCATTCGTCCGGATGGTTAGAACCTTCATCGCCCAACAATCTATTCCTATGTGGCGTAGCCATTCCTTCTCTGAATTCTCTGGCAAAATTCCTGAGAGTTTCTGGAGCTAAACCCAATGCTGCCAAGCCAGAATGTGTAAAGGCAATATTCAAACAAGTGGTTTCTGGCTTGTGATTACCATCGGAAATCTCATTACAAATTTTATCTAGCCACTTTTTAGCAGGCGCATGATCTTCTACCCTTAATAAGTAATATCGAGTAGCCCTCATTTTTCCATATCCCTTCAATATGAAGCCTTGAATATCCTGATTTTCTACTGTTTTCATATTAGATTCTTGCTAAAAAAATTTTCGCCTTCTTTTCGCTTAGTGATTGACTCAACTCATTACGAATCAAGGTATTGTTGTTGATATTTTTGATAGACTGAGATGCGTCTGCATAATACCAGAAATGAGTCTTTATCTGCCATTTGCGCGACCATGCCAAGAAATGTCTTTCATCGTAAGCACCTCGAAAAATGAGAAACAAAGACCTTGGAAAACCTTCCGTATTACCAAAAATACCCGTAAGTCCCCAGCCTGATTTATCTATAAAGTCGCCTAGATATTGTGTCCAGCTACCATCAAAATTACTAAAGAACAACATCCGCCTCTTATTGTTGATCTGGATCCAACGTGCAAAATGAATAGTCGGTATGCCCATCAGTTTACCTTTCACAAACATCAACTTAATTAATACCCTTGTGAGCAAGTAGAGCCCATTCACGGTGATTAGCCTTGCTTTGCCAGGCTTCATATTGATAATCTGTGAGAATTGATTCTGAAATTCGTAATCTTCATCCTCTTGCATATTATGAATATGGGCATCATTTAGTTGATTTGGGGTTTCATTAAGTGGTTTGTCAAAATTTTCATGAAACACTTGCATATATACAGCCCAGAGAATTAGGACTGGAGCTAGCAATAAGAGCACTGCAAAACAGATAATCAAACCAAAGATATTGACTTTAGGTACTTTCACTTTTTGTTTAGCCCAAGCAAACTGAGGCATTGCCAATACTTTCGCCTGAAGTATCTCGTGAATTTGCTTTGCTGATTTACCCTCCCATTTTCCTGCTTGTATTTGATTGAACAGCTCTTGATGTAAGGCCTTTTCTCGTGCAATCTCAACTACAGTTCTCCCTGGTGATCCTTGGTAAAAGGCAGCTTCTTTGACGCGTGTTTTGATCAAAAACTCTACTTTACTGTTTGGATTATACTCTGGAGTGTTCTCGTAGATCTTATCCAGTAAAGTATCCAAGTGCTTTACCAAGTCTTGAATATGTGTCAATACATCACCATCAAAATTCGAGGCAAAAACCAATTGTGTTGGGATCAGCTCATTATCTAAGGTTTCACCATCAACAATGACCCATCTTGCATAGTGAACGGTTCCGATACTCCTGAGAGCTGTTTTTAAATCCTCTTTGCGATCTATCAAGACTTGCTTGAGACGAGCTATATGCTGTTCATCAACAGGGGTAATAAGCGTAAGGGCATTCTGTTTCATAAATAAAAATATCGACCAAATATATAAAATAATTCGATTACCATGTATACTTACATCAAATAATTATATAATGTAAAATCCTGTAGACGTATTAATACAGTATACAGAACAAAAAAAACACTAAATAGAAACACATAAACATAACACAAACCTAAAAAAATATATAAAAAACTGAAAAACAAACACTTACCATTAGACAAACTAACTAACTGGCAAAAAAATAGATAATTTATTTAAAATGCGTAATATTAATATTTAAATAAATATTATATTTGAGACAGTAATATCGGCAAATACTTAAAATTATTCCTATTGAATATTTAAAACTGCTTATCAATTGATCATTTAGAAATTAAATTTTTTGTAATTCCATGACTATCTTAAACAATGCACTAGATGCGATCAAGTACAAGAAAGACTTTTGTTATGCTAAAGCAGTACCTACACTAGTCAGCAACAACGTTGGTATTTCGGATGAAATAGCGAGATGGGTGCTCGACCGAAACGCTATCTTGTACAAAAACGAGAATCATCCACCAGTCCTCTCCAGAAAAAAGGTAAACAAGATCATTAAAGAAAAGGGTACAGACAATAGCCCAGTCCTACAAATGACTGATGCGCTTATCTAC
>CAMFLX010000192.1 GCA_945957555.1 uncultured Cytophagales bacterium | reverse complement strand
TTTTCCTATCATTTCGTCTCGCTACAAAGTCTAATGCTTAATCTGGGTTTATATTGAGCTTAGAAAACAAAAAAGCACAGAACATTCTGTGCCATTTTGCCATTTAAATCCTAAACTAACCTATTACCATGAATTGTATCTCAACAATGAGTCAAACTTCTGCTTGATTCATTTTATTTGTCTGCTTTAGTTGATACAAATATAAGCGTAATGTTTTGTTTTTGCAAGAAAAATATCATTAAATTACTTTGTTTTTAAGATAAATTGAATCTGATTCGGCTGGTCAATGGGAAATTCCTTGTCCCATAAGAGTTGCATATCCAAGATAGATGCCACTACATACTAGTATAACTCCAATTCCTATATTAAGTTTTCTAATTAGGAATGGATTTAGGTATTGACTGAGTTTACTAGCTAATTTTATTTTGATAAGGTCGGATCCAAAAGTGGTAAGGATCGTAGTTGCAAACAATAAAATGTTTTCTGATGTGGAGAAGTTGCCGCTTCCTACAATACCGCCTACAGTTGCTAGCCAAAAAAATACTACGCCAGGATGAACGCTGTTGAGTAAAAATCCTTTGACTATGTTTTTGATTTTATGCTTCGATTCGATCCTTATGTTTTGGTCGGGCAGAATTGTTGTTTTTTTGAAAATACTTTGAATTCCAAAGATCATCAGAATAATTGCGCCAATTATACCCAACCAATACTTAAACATCTCGTTTTGAAACAAGGTATTGATACCCACAAATACCAAGGCTATATAGAATAGATCGCTTAATGAAATGCCTATGGCAAGATAGACGGCATTTTGTATCCCTTTATTAATGCTCGTATTGATGAGTGAAAAGAACACTGGCCCAATAAGCATAGCAAGACCTATTCCTATCAGGAAACCTTGGCTAATAGCTGAAAACATGTTTTTGAGCGGAGTTATTAATATTTATTAATGAACTCTTTCCATTCCGTATATTGTGTTTTTTTCAGTACACGTGGGAATTTATTTTGTCCACCTTCCTTGCCTTTAGCCCTAAGCCAATCATGAAAAACATGTATGGGAAGAGTTTTTACGGTGACTTGTTTGAGTGCGTGGAGTCGCTCCGTAACGTAATCGTCGTTTAGATTTTTCAGATAACCATCTATTTTTTCTGCAAGAATTTTGGGATCAACTGCATCGTCGGTTCCAATGTACCATTCGTGCGCAAATAACGTGTCATAAGGTACACCTGCTACTGAGAATTCATTGATAACGATGTTGAGTTCTTCACAAACTAGCTGAATAGCGTTGTTCATATTATCAACAGAAAGATGCTCGCCACATAGACTTATAAAGTGTTTGGTACGTCCGGATATAATGATTTCACTTTGCTTTTTGTCCACAAACCTAATGGTGTCTCCGATCAGATAGCGCCATGCCCCTGCACAAGTACTGAGCAGAAGGGCGTAATCTTTGTTTTCCTCTACTTCATGTATCATTAAAGTTTGGGCACCCTCCCTCATATTACCTTCCTCATCAAAGTTTTCTTCTGTAAAGGGTACAAACTCGTAGAAGATTCCTCCATTGAGCATTAGTCTCATGGATTTGTTTTCTGGCTTTACCTGGAATGCGATGAACCCCTCAGACGCAAGATAGGTCTCTATATACTGAATGGGTTTGCCTAGCAACTGTTCAAATCCTTTTTTGTAAGGTTCAAAAGCTACACCACCATGGCAAAAACCACTTAGATTAGGCCATATTTCATGGATATTATTAACCTTGTAGTGCTTAATGATGCGCTCTATCATGATTTGGATCCAAGCTGGTACACCGACCACAAATGCAATATCCCAGTCCTTGGCTGCCAAGGTGATCTTGTCTAGTTTTTTATTCCAATCTTGTTCATTGGCTATCTTTTTCCCAGGTTTATAGAATCTATTAAACCAAAGAGGTATTTGACCCGCGTTAATACCACTCAGGTCTCCTTCAAAATAATGTCCCCTGTCGTTGAGTTTGGTGCTGCCACCTAGCATGAGAATGCCTTTTTCAAAAACTTCAGGCTTAAATTGGTAGTTTTTTAAAGCTAATATCTGTCTCAATCCCGTTTTTCTGATGGCTTTGACCATACTATTGGTGATAGGGATGTGTTTGCTTGAGGCTTCTGAAGTACCAGAGCTCAGTGCAAAATATTTCACTTTGCCAGGCCAGCAGACATCTTCCTCACCTTGAAGGCATAAGTGCCACCATTCGTCATAAATCTTGTTATAGTTATAGACAGGTACAGTCTGTTTAAACTGTTCATAAAAGGCATTCTTACTTTTATTCTTGAGTTTACTGATCAGCCCTAAGGACCTAAGGGTTTCGGAAAATTTATATTTAAGCCCAAAGTGGGTAAACTCAGCCTTCTTAAGCAATTTTTTGAGCTCTTTTCTCTGTAGGGAGAAGGGAGACTTTTTTTCTTGCTCGATACTTTTACTAAGCTTGATACCTCTTTGTAATAAACTGCCAATGATGGCCATATTTTAAAAATGTTAAATTTTTGCGAATTTATTTAAAACTTGATTAACTGCAAAGTGCGTGCCAAGCACGAACTCCGATATCGCATGTGATAGGATCAGCGTATTTCTACCCAGCCCTTGTGCGAAAAATCCCTGAATTTGTGCGTTAATTTATAGAAATATACGCCTCCTGATACATTTGATGCATCCCAAGTATTGTTGTAGTTTTCATTATGATATACATGGATACCATATCTATTGTAAACATCGAGTTCCCAATAACCTTCCTGTAGTTTGGGAATGGAAAAATGATCATTGAGTCCATCTTGCTCCTTAGGTGTAAATATATTGGGGATAGCTCCAATATATGGGCTGCATTCGTATTTGATCGAATCTGTTTGAATACAACCATAAGCATCCACCACCTTTATACGATAGCGATGATCACTCGTCCTTTGTGCACAGATTTGATTTGATGTTTGCAGGGTGTCATTATTGAAATAGCTTTGGTAGCCTGTATTAGCAAGTATGGATACGCAGGTAGAATTATTGCAATAAGCCTCTTCTGCTGAAAAAACGACCACAAGTGGTGCTTGTGGATAAGTGCTTACAATAATGGAGTCTTTAATAGTACATTTATTGGTGTCACTTACTGTTAAGACATACTTGCCGTTTGGAGGATCTATGATTTTTTGTGTTTTATTACCATTCTGCCATGAATATGTGGGGTACTTTTTAAGAGTACTGATTGTATCTCTATTATTAGAACAAAACGAAATACTGTCATTGGCAAAGAGCGTTTGATCTGTATTATAAATACTCACATTTGTACTGTCGGTAAATTCACAGGATCCTTTGTAGGTAATCACGCGATACGTTCCAGCTAAGTTTATAGAGATGATCGAGCTATCTTTGTTTAAAGGTGTACCATTTTTAAACCATTCGTAACTGTCTTTTCCAAATCCAGCATTCAACTCTGTTGCAGTATTTGGGCAAAGTGCAAGTGTATCGGGTAGATTCAATGTACCAAAATCAGAAAAGAAGCCGTATGTAAAAGTTCCTCTGTCTTCTTTATTAAGGAGTGCCAATTGGAATGATTTATTGTTATTGGCAATAATGATTTTTGAAGAATTGGCAGTTATATTCGATAAGTCGATTTTGCCACACATATAGTTTTTGTTGTAAGGCAATTCTGTAAAGTTGGATGCCTTTATGATGTTCGTTTTACCGTCGAAAATAAAGCTGCTTTCGCCTCCTTTTTCTACTACAATACTCAACCAGGCACCATCGATACTATTGACAGCCAGCGTTACCTTTTTGGAGCCTGTACAAATTACAGGAGGGAGTATGGCTGCTGCTAGCTCAGAATCAAAACCTCCTATGTGGAGTACATATATGTGTTTTGATGCCTTGACATAGTTGTATTTCTGGTCGAGAACATAATATTTAGTTTGTGATCTATTGATCAGCATCTTGGTACTATCATTGATTTGGATTTCGGTACTATCTTCTATTCCTGTGATGAAAATCTTATCTACACCTATATTTTCATTGCTGATCCTATTAACTACATATTCTTTCCCCGTTTTAGTAATAGGGACAATCTGATCTCCTCCCATATCCCATGCTCCCAAAGCTATAGTTGTATTGTCAAACATGGAATCGTCAGTAATGGTGATGGCAATGTTTTTGTTGCTTTTTACTATTGTGCCTGTGGGTCTTAGCGTTGGGTTTGTTGTGTTTAAGGCTCTTTCTGTATATACTTCACCTTTATTTAGGGTTACAGAATAGGTAATGCCTTTGAGGTGAGAAGAGAGGTCTTGTGTGGGGGTGATCGTAACTGTGGTATTGTCTTCGGTAGCAACGATTTGAAAACTGGCATAAGCATCTGGCGCGTCTTTTGCGCTGATCCAGTAGTTTTGCATGGGCAGTATAAAATCAGTACCTAAAGCGTTGCTGCCTTTGAGTGCATATATGTCACAATTGGAAGGCCCCCATTGACTGATGCCACGAACTTCGTAGTAGGCTGTGATCTCTTGGTCCGATTCTATGAGAATCCCTTTCTTACTCACAAATCCATATGCCCCGTTTTCTATATTATTGATTCTAGTGGTAAGATCGCTTGTACGGATGGAATTGGGCTGTAAGGTGAATTGGTCTAATATAAGCCCTGTGGCAGGGATACTGACCTTTACAGTTGCCTTTGTATCCAAAGTAGCGATACGGAGGTAAATGGGCCTATCAGCATGGAGCTCAGAAATATCAGGTGCTGCAAACCAAAACTTCTTGTCTATTTGTGAATAGCTCGAGAGAAAACTTACCAGTACCAGTAAGAGTATCTTGTGATTCATACCGCAAAATTATTCAAATTATCTAAATGATTATGACTAAAATATAATTTATCATGGTTATAGATTCGATAATAGATATTTACTTTGCTTAAGCCATTCATAAAACACTTATTTTTGCGTCATGGAGTATCTAAGATTACTATTTTTTATAGCCCTTGCATTCTTGATTTACCGATTTAAGAATACGCAAATTGTTTGGATTTTATTTGCCATGGTAGTCGGGGCAACGATTGGGTATGATTTTCCGATGATTTCAGCTAATTTATTTATCATCAATAAGCTGTTCATAAAAGTGATTAAATGTATCATTGGGCCTTTGCTCTTTAGTACGTTGATCTTAGGCATTGCCTCTCATGAAGATGGGAAATCTGTTGGACGCATGGGTTGGAAATCTATTTTGTATTTTGAAATAGTAACAACGATAGCCTTAGTGGTAGGATTGACTATGATCAATTTATTTCCCATAGGAGAAGGAATTGTATTGCAGCATAGCGCTGAGGCGCCTCCTGTGGTAGCCAAAGCTAAAACTTGGCAAGAATCAATCCTACACATAATGCCTGATAATTTTTTTAAGGCCTTGGCAGAGGGTGAGATATTGCAGATCGTCATCTTTACCATTCTGTTTGCGATAGCAGTGAGCAAAGCCCCCGATAAATATCGATTGCCTATGATTAAATTTTCTGAATCTTTGGCGGAGGTGATGTTTAAGTTTACGGGTATGGTGATGACGCTGGCGCCTTTGTGCGTAGGAGCTGCCATGGCCTATGCAGTATCTCATGCAGGGCTAGATGTACTTAAAAATCTTTTATATCTAGTATTATTACTATATGCGTCTTTAGTGGTCTTTCTCCTCGTGGCTTTGTTGCCATTAGCGCTCATTATAAAGTTGAAGATCAAAATGTTTATAAGCTTGATCAAAGAGTCTGTATTGCTGGCATTTGCCACCACTAGTTCTGAAAGTGCTTTGCCCAAAGCCATGAAGGCGATGGAAGAATACGGGGTATCGAAAAGAGTGGTTTCATTTGTGATGCCTCTTGGCTACAGCTTTAACCTAGATGGTACCACACTTTATTTATCTTTAGCTTCTGTTTTTGTAGCTCAGGTTTCAGGCATACATTTGTCTCTTGGTACCCAGTTGGCATTGATGCTCTCCTTAATGTTGTCAAGTAAGGGAGTAGCAGGTGTGCCTCGCGCTTCATTGGTGATCTTGATTGCGACGCTTACTGATTTTGATATCCCAGATTGGCCCGTAATGGTGATGTTTGGTATTGACGAGCTCATGGACATGGCAAGGACAAGTGTAAACGTAATAGGAAATTGTATGGCTACGGCTGCTGTGGGTCGTTGGGAAAACGAGATCACTGAAAGCCCGGCTGCATTGGATAAAGAAATAATTGAATGAAAGTACTGATTGTGAGATTCTCCTCTATAGGAGATATTGTGCTTACTACACCTGTAATAAGGTGTGTCAGAGAGCAGATTCCAGGTGTAGAGTTGCATTATGTAACTAAGAAAAGTTTTAAATCCATTCTTGAAAACGACACTTACATTGATAAAATCCATTATCTAGAGGACGACCTAAATGACTTGATTGCAAGGCTCAAGCTTGAGAAATATGATTATGTGATTGATCTCCATAAAAATCTTAGGACATTGCGTCTCAAACTTGCCTTGGGGGCGAAATCTTATAGTTTCGACAAACTCAATTTTAAGAAGTGGCTTTTGGTGAATTTTAAAATCCAGAAAATGCCTCCTGTACATATTGTGGATAGGTATATGGAAACCGTAAAGGCGCTTGGAGTGAAAAATGATCAGAAAGGGCTCCATTATTTCATTCCTGCAGGTGCACAGGTGGATTTGTCCAAGTTTGGTTTCACAGAAAGCAGATTCGTTGTTTTTGCCATAGGGGGACAGCATGCTACCAAGAAATTACCTAATCATAAAATCATAGATATTTGCAGTCAACAGAAGTTCCCTGTGATACTCATAGGGGGGAAGGAGGATGAATCAAATGGAGCTCTCGTAGCATCTGGAGTAGTTGCCCAGCAAGTCTTGAATCTTTGTGGAAGACTTAACTTGAATGAGTCAGCCTCTGTTTTAAATCAATCAGAGTTTGTGATTTCCCACGATACTGGTATGATGCACGTAGCTGCGGCCTTGAAAAAGAAGGTTTTTGCAATTTGGGGTAATACGGTACCAGAATTTGGAATGTATCCCTATCTTACAGAACATATAAATATAGAAAATAAAGATATAGGTTGTAGACCTTGCTCTAAAATAGGATTTGATCAATGCCCCAAAAAACATTTTAAATGTATGAATGATTTAAATATTTCTGAAATATTTTAAAAAAAAAGGTTTTTTTTGTATGATTGTGTTAAATTTCATTTATCGAATATAAAATATGAAGAAATTAGCTTCTGTTCTGTTGTTTGTTGCTCTCCTAGCATCATGTAAAAAGAATAAAAATAACGAGTCTGTTGTCAATGCTGATTCATTAGAAACCGAAATTAAAACTAGCGGTCTGCTAGAGGCCAAACAATACTATTTGGTAAGGAAAATTGAGAAAAAAGAATTTCCATCTGGGAAGAATTTTAAGATCGATGGTGTTCTCAAAGATCAAAATCAAAAATCTGATTTTAAAAACATAGAGCTTGTACTTCAAGATTCGGCAAATAGAGTGGTGAGAAGGGCTACAGTAAAGGCTGATGGTAAATTTACCTTTTACAAAGTGGAGAGTGGCAATTACAGAGTTGGTTTGGATAGCTCTACCATGTTGGCCACTGCTGAAAGGATTAGAATTACCAAAACAGAGGATTTTGTAAAGGATGATATCGCTGATAAATTTCAAGTAGGCAAGAAGGTGAGCCAGTCTGAAATCAATGATAGATTCTTGGTAGAAATACAGAAAGATAGTTTGATCAAGAAAAATGCAACAAAGATCATTGGTACTATATATCATACAGCGAATAAGGGCCTTCCTAGGTTGGTAACGTATCTATTGGTTGACGCTAAAAGTAATATTTTAAGAAGAGTGGAATGGCATACTAAGGATAACCTTAGTTTCTCACAGCTGTTCCCTAACAACTATAAAATACTTACACTAGATCCAATTCCTGGTGCAAGAATGAAGCTGAAGTATATTGAAAACGTTCAGAAGGAAATCGCGAAAATAGGGTCATTCAAACTTGGAGACGTTATTGACGATGCGAAGATGAGTTCGTTTGCAACTTATACCTTCAAAGCTGATACTTTAAACGAAAACGTATTTAAGGGTGTTCTTACACACAATGGTGAGATTGCTGATGAAGGCAAACTTTTGCTACTCGCAAGTAACAAAAAGATTGTTCACGAGATTGCAACATCACAGTCTGGTACTTTCCAGTTTGATGGACTTGATAATCAAGAGGTTTATACCATAGTGGTGCCTACCAAAGATAAGGGTTATAAGATTAAGCATACTAATCCTAGAATGGTGCATCAACCTGATGAGTTGGATACGCTAGAGCAACAACTCATGAAGAGAAGAACTATTGATGAAGTTCTTTCGCAAAACTTTACACCAGTGAAGTATGATGATGCTAAAGTGAAGAAGTGTCTTGAGAGAGTTACTCAGAAATTGGCGAACAAACCTGATGATGCGGAGCTTCACTATATTCAAGGTGTATTGTTTTATGAACTTGAAGAATACAACGGTGCTATTGAGGCTTTGAACAAAGCTACTCAGTTGAAGTCTGACTACGCAGATGCTTATCAGCTAAGAGGGGATAGTAAAGATGTAATGGGAGACTATGAGGGTGCGGTTCAAGATTACACTAAGAATTTGGAGTATGACAATGGCAACTTGGTAACTCACTATAAAAGAGGTTTCGTAAGAAAGGATATTGGTCAAGCTGCTGAAGCGGTAGAAGATCTTACCAAAGTGATCAATGCACAGCCAGATCACCACTATCCATATTTCTACAGAGGCTTGGCAAGATACCAAATAGGAAAATATAACGATGCCTTGGCTGATTTTGATAAAGCACTTTCTATAGAGCCAAATCTTGTTGAGGCTTATTTCAATAAAGGTCTTACCAATATGCACCAAAAGAGATTTGCAGATGCTATTACCAATTTCAATAAAGCTATTGAAATGAATCCAAACGATGCGGATGCATTCCTACTAAGAGGACAAGCAAAATCAGGTGTAGGTAAGCCTACGGAAGCAAATCTAGATTTTGATAAAGCCATTCAGCTGAATCCCAACTTGGATGTGGCCTATTACGAAAAGGCGAATATCCGTTATACTTTGGGTGACAAAGATGGTGCAAACAAAATCTATGATGAGGCTGTTGCCAAATTCCCTAACGACTACGAGCCGTATTACCAAAGAGGTGTGTTCTATTACAATATAAGAGATAACAAAACGGCTATCGTAGATTTGGACAGGGCTGCGGGACTTTATGATAAGGATCCTTATGTGTTCTACTTCAGAGCTTTGGTTAACCAAAAGTTAAGAAACAAATCAACTGTATGTGATGATTCTAGAAAGGCGATCAATTTGGGTTTTGATGATTCTACTAAAGAGTTGCAGGCATTGATTGACAAATATTGTAAATAGGGGTTCATAAACCTTAAATGAAAAGGGGGCTTGTCAACGACATCGCCCCCTTTTTTCTTTTAACTCTAATGACGTATTCATGAATTATCTATTATTACCTGAATTCGGGATAAGAAAATGTTTATTAGCCAAGGCACTGCGGGCGGTAAGCGCAGGAAAGGTGTGAAATCTAGCACTTTGG
>CAMFLX010000191.1 GCA_945957555.1 uncultured Cytophagales bacterium | reverse complement strand
AGCGTCAGATGTGTATAAGAGACAGCTCTGATAACCGTATTTTTCTTTTGGGGATTTATTGGAGCTTCTAATGGAGTATTCATACCTTTTTGTAAAGACTATTTCCATCTTTCACAAACACAGTCACAATTGATCGACTTTGCGTTCTATGTTGCTTATTTTATTGGAGCTTTTCTATTATTAATCATCAATAGAATAGTCGGATTTGACATCATTAACAAAATAGGCTATAAAATGGGAATCGTTTACGGATTATTGATCTCGGCACTAGGTTCTCTAGCAATGATCGCTTCTGTAAATGCAGGAAAATATGAACTCATATTAATATCACTATTCATAATTGGATTAGGCTTTTCTTTACAACAGACCTGTGCGCAACCGTTTGCATTAGGTTTGGGAGATCCCAAGCAAGGTGCTCAACGACTTAGTTTAGCTGGTGGTGTTAATTCACTCGGTACAACGATTGGCCCAATCGTTCTAGGTCTATTTCTCACAATGGGTGACCGTAAATTGGTTGATCTTTCAGACATTGAGAAAAGCAATCTATTTCACTCAATGAATATGCTATATATTGGTGTTACGGTTTTATTTTTAGCATCTGCTGCACTATTCTATTTCTCTAAAATGCAGAAGAACACTGTTTCAGAAGAGGGACAAGATGAGGCTGGTAGTATTTTCCAATATCCACAACTTGTTTTGGGTATCATTGCAATATTTACATACGTTGGTGTGGAGGTTTCCGTACAAAGTAACTTAGGCGAACTTTTAAAACAAGGAATTTTAGGAACATTCTCTGACTCTCAAGTTGCTAGTTTAATATCACTATACTGGGGAAGTTTAATGGTTGGTCGTTGGACTGCTGGAGCTTCTGTATTTAAAGTATCCCCTTCTGCCAAAAATTATGTAACTGCTGGTGTTGCACTAGCTGCGTTTTCAGTGGTTGTAATCTGTAATATGTTCCTGCTAAAAGTAGACGCATCATTATTCCTATATTATTTACCAGTAGTAATATTATTCATCGCGATCTATATCGTCGGCAAAGATAGACCTGCTACTACGTTGCTTATGTTGAGTTTGTTTGGAGTGGCAGCTATGACCATTGGCTTGGTAAGTCATGGTATGTTGGCTGTATATGCGTTTGTTGCAGGTGGTATGGCTTGTTCTATCATGTGGCCATTTATATTCTCTTTAGCGCTATCAGGATTGGGAAAATATACTTCAAAAGGTTCAGCCATATTAATTATGATGATTCTTGGTGGTGCTATTATACCACTAATACAAGGAGAACTTGCTGACCATTTGAATATTAAAACATCATACATTGTAGCAGTATTATGTTTTGCTTATTTGGCTTATTATGCATTCGCCGTAAAAGGTATCTTAAGAAAACAAGGAATTGAAGCTGACTCTATCGAAACAGAGGGCGGTCATTAATTCATTAAATCTTTATTAAAAAGCGAAAGGCCCAGAAAGTAGTTTCTGGGCCTTTCGCTTTTTAATGTTATGTGTAGACTAAAACTCTATTACATTCGCTTTCATCGCTTTAATCACCAAACCTGCTGTATTCTTAGCATTTAGCTTTTCTAACAAACTTTTCCTATGACTCTCTACAGTCCGATCACTAATATGAAGTTGTACTGCAATTTCACTATTAGTAAGTTCAGAACAGATCAGTGTCAAAACCTCCATTTCTCTTTTAGTCAATTGAAAATCATCACTTGGTATAGTTGCTGGCTTCACCTGTTTACGAATCCCTTTGATCATCACTGAAGTAATGTATTCTGTAAAATAATAATCCTTTTTCATTACCTGTTCTATGGCTCCAGCAACTTCTTGCGAAGAGCTGTTTTTCAACAAATAACCATTAGCTCCTAAATCTAAAAGATGTAAGATCACATTTTCTTCATGATGCATGGTAAGTACAATAATTTTCACTTCTGGATAAAGTGCTTTTACCTTTTCAGTAGCTTCAATACCATCCATGATCGGCATCTTCAAATCCATTAAGATCACATCAGGTTGTCCCATTACACCTATTTTTTGAAGCAAATCCTGTCCATTCTCCGCTTCAAACAGTATCTTATATTTATTATTACTAGACAAGATAAAACTTAGACCCTCTCTAAAAAGCTGATGATCGTCAGCAATGGCAATATTTATCATCTCCATGTATTTATAAACTACCCTTTAAATGCTCCAAACAATTATTAATAACGATTTTCACGGTAACCCCTTCTCCCAACTTAGACTCGAAAATCAAATCGCCCTTGATAAGTTTAACTCTATTTGAGACGTTATGAATACCAATACCTTTCCCCTTAGAGTTAAAGCTCTGTATATTATCCATCTGAAAGCCAACCCCATTATCTTTATACTCATAGAAGAGTGTATTATTTTCCAACACTAAACTAAACATAATCTTTGATGCTTTAGAGTACTTAATTGCGTTGTTTAACAGCTCTTGACTGATTCTATACAGTTGTAACTCCTGATTCAATGTTAGTCGCTGTGGCAATTTGATGGCATAATCTACAGTCATCGCCCCCGAATTGCTAATCTCTGTAAATAAGCTTTCTAAAACACTTTCTAGACCAAAACGATCCAAGCTGATTGGCGACAACCTATGCGACAGATTACGTACAGTCTGAATTGCTTTATCCAATAAGTCTTTGACTTTGTTTTGCACACTTCCATCATCTTCTCTTACAGGTATATGAGAAAGATACAATTTTGTAGTAGAGAGAAGTGCCCCAATGTCGTCGTGCAATTCCTCCGCAATCCGTTTCCGTTCATTTTCTTCAGCCTGATGACTCACTGTCAACAGATTTTGGTTATAGTCGTTTTCAAGTCGCATAATCTTGATCTGATGCTCAAAGAGTAGTGCATTTTCCAAAGAAATGGCTATTTGAGTAGATATGACATTAAAAAACTCAACCAGTGAACCTCCAAACACATCTCTTCCAGAACTATTTTCGACATAAATCATGCTCAATAATTCATTATTCTTAACAATTGGAAAACAACATAAAGCTTGTATATGATGCTCCTTAAAGTAAGGGTCATTTGAAAATATTGGATCACTAGAAACCGATTCTGTCATGAAAAACTGTTTTGTCCTCGCAACATAATGAACTATCGAAATCGGTAGATATGCCTTGTCTAGAGTACGTGTGGATGCGGGAAAAAGTTTTATCCCTTCTGAGGTTCCGGCCGCCTTTAAAATCAAACTATCATCAACGTCTTTCACTATAACTGCCGCTCTTTGAACATTTGAATATTCCATTACGAGTTGTAGCATCTTAGATAAGAATCCATCAAGTGTAACTTCAGAAGAAATTGACTGAGAAGCCCTAATAATAGACACCAGATCAACGTTCGAATTGCCTTTATGTGATGAGAGATGTAGGTTTTGCAAAAATTCTGGATAGCTATCAAACATGAGTTTCGTTTTATTGACAGCACCCCATTCATCATAACATTTCCAAGCCTTTTGCATAAAAACCTCAGCCATACTCCATTCTTCCTTACGTAGGTAGCATTGGGCTAAAAGCTCGTAACCTATCGCTTCTTCCTGAATAAATCCACTATTTTTTGCGGACTGTATCCCTTTACTATAAAAGTCTAATGCTTCTTCAGCATTGCCTTCCATATCACTAACGGCTCCAGATGCCAAGTAGTATTTTGAATTGAAGTTCTCCGGTACATACTCTGAGATTTCCTTGAGTTTTTTAATAATCTTTTTTGTTTTCTTAACAGCCTTTACATCAACAGCTCCCCTACCAATACTCTTTGCATATTTTGTAGTTGCCAATACTGAAAACAACAAAAAGTATGGGTAGCAAATTTGTCGAGAAGAAGTGTCTTCTTCATATTGAAGCGCCTTTTGGCTAAATTCAAAGGCAAGTTGTGGCTTATCGAACCAATAAGCCAATAAAAGCTTATATACGAAGAAATAAAATAAGGTCGCCTTATCTTTTTTATCGATGAGTTTACTTAAAAAAGCCTGCTCTGTCTCTTCATCTCCAACGATTGTCATATAATTTGCACTATAGGTTGCTATATTCTGGACAAACTGTCGTTGGGTTTCAGACAGAGTATATACTAGCTGCTGACTCATACTTTGTATCAACAGACTGTCTTCTTCCATTAATTTAAGTATTTTAGGAAGTCTCTCTCCTGAAAAGAATAATATACTACTATGAAAACTTGTGGCAAAAGAAGCATATAATAAATCTCCATTTTCACGTCCAGTCTGGTAGGACAACCGAAGAGGCTCGATTGAATCCCTTATACTCTTTTTCCAATACGACAAAAATCCATAAAATATAGTTATTACCTTAGCGTGAATCTCCTTAGACTGATAACGTCTCATGAGTTCAAGTGATATTTCGCCAAATTCATATCCTTTATCGATATTGCCTAAAATGCTTGATAATGCAAAACCATACGCTACATACCCATTTGGAGAATACATACTATTCCCATACTTTAGGGATAGTTGGATCTGTTTGAATATAATCAGAGGGAAGACTTCTGGGGCCGCTCCGAAAATAGAAGATGCAGACTTTGCTGTAAGTCTCATAAAGATCTGGGCATGTGAATCAGTCATCTCAGGCAAATTCAAAATATCGTTTCTATTTTTAAACCAGAGCATCTTCTTGGTAATCATTAACTCCTTGATCAACACAAAAGGACTCGGCTTTCTCTGAAGTGGAAACCCTAAATCTTTCAAAATGACCAATAACAGATCAACAGCTTCTGACAATTGATGGCTTTCTGTTAAAATATGAATATAAATCTCTCTTGCCTTTACCTTATCTAATTTTGTACGGGCACGTTCTGTCGCAAAATCAGCCAATTCCATAGCTCGTTCTCTTTTCCCATTGATTGATGCAGCCTTAGCACCATCAATATAAAGTGTAAGAACAAATTCATAGTTAATGTCCCAATCTTGCAAATCTGTAACCTTGATTGCATTTTCAAAGTACTCATAAGCCAATGCAAATGCACCTGCATCTTTGGATTTCTTGCCAGCTTTATAATTTATATCAATGTATTCTCTTTTATATCTTGAAGCAATTAGATTCCCACTATTATTGATATGTTTTGCAAGTATATATATATGAGCACCAGAATCTTCTGTGTTATTCAAATAAACGTTTAAAAGATAATTAATACCGATCTTTGCGTGCAACGATATCCTATCATCTTCTGGGAGTGCATCATAAACCGTTTGTTTGATTCTGTCATGCACAAAACGATACATATTGGTACTATCTATTTGAAAAAGTCCCAACTCCTTTAAGGTGTTTAATGCATTGACTATCTCAGAATCGCTTGCTTCCACTAATTCCTTCAATAGAGATGTATCAAAATGATCGTCGATACAAGATGCAATCTTTAAAACATGATCACAAAATGAGCTAAGACCATTTATTTGAGCAATTACCAAGTCTATTACATTTTTAGATGCTTGTAATGAATTAATTGCCTCAATATCGTAGCCCCATGTAAAAGAAGATATATCGTAATACAGCATTTGCTTTTCCGATGCTGATTTCAAAAATTCATGTACAAAAAAAGGATTTCCGCCAGTTTTATGATAAACAGCTTCAACCAATGCTTCTGTAGCTTCATTTTTCAGTAAATCACCTAAAAATGAATTAAGATCTATTTTATTCAGATTCCTTAACTCAATCTGATGAACAAAATCATTATCAGCAAGCCTGAAATCTATAACTTGATCTAGCTTTTCTCCTTCATTTACTGTTGAAGTACATACAATTAACAAGTTGTGAATATTGGGATAAGAAATTAGAGACTTAATAAGACTTAAAGAAGCGGGATCACAGAAATGTATATCATCCAAAAAAAGAACTAGGGACTGTCCCTCACTAGTTGCAACCTCTATCACCCTTTGAAACAAATACAAGACCCTGCTTTGAGCCTCAATACCGTCAAATGAAACTATATCTGGTTGTTCTCCAATAATCCACTTGAATTCAGGAACAAGATCTATCAATACTTTACCAATACTACCCGTAGCAACGGCTAATTTGGTTTTCCACCAATTCAACCTATTTTCTTCAGAAGCAAGTATGAGGGTGGCCAACTGCCTAAAAGCCTCCAACAGTGCAAAATAAGGTACACCTTTGTGACTACTATCATACCTTCCTGAAATAAAAAGACTTTGACTTTTGACACTTTCTTGAAAAACCATATTACCAACAGAAGACTTCCCTGTACCAGCCTCCCCAAATACGTTGATCATGACCTTCTGACCGCTCTCAACCCTCCTCATTAGTATGCTCAATTGCTCTTGAACAAACTCTCTACCATACAATTGATTTGGAATATTCAAGGTATAGGAATAATCCTTTTGACCTACAGCCAATAAACATAATTTTTCCGGATTGTTTAAATTTTCCAGGCAATAGTGTAAATCAGAACTCAATCCTTGGGCAGACTGGTAGCGATCGTCGACGGACTTCGAGAGTAACTTAAATACAATATCCTCTAGAGACTTTGGTACCGATGGATTTAGCCAACGAATAGAAGTTGGGGCCTGAGTGATCAATGCATAGTTAACTTCAGAACTTTCTTTCCCATAAAAAGGTAGCTGACCCGTAAGCAATTGGTAAAACACGATTCCTAAAGAAAACATATCGGAACGATGGTCAATCTTACGATTAAATCGACCTGCCAATTCAGGAGAGTAGAAACATAAATCTTCAATTGTTCCTTTTTCAGAAGCCAGACTTCCTGAAAGTTCAAAAGGCATCATTTCCGCTAATGCAAAATCAATCAAAACAAGCTCATTCAGTGTTGAATTATAAATAAAATTTCTAGAATTAATACTATTATGAACAATTTTACATCTATTTAATTCTTCGAGAATTGCAGTACATTTGATAGCTATTTCCAAAAAATCACTTACAGGCATCAGATCCTTATGGGCTATTTGTTCCAAAGTAACGCCATCAACATACTCAAGTACAAGGGCAGGCTTATTTCGATATTCAGACATCCCAATGGCTTTTCTAAATCCAGGGAATGTAAAATCTTTACTTATCTCAAACTCTCTTGCTAAGCGATTAGAAATCAGGCTTTCTACAGTACTAATCTTCCATACCTCTTTCGAGTCCTCATCACTTTTCTGATAATACACAAGAGAGTGTACACTTTGAGAAATCAATGTTTTCATAAAAACAATTATTAATTTAAGGGTTAATAATCACACTATTTCCTACCGATTTATTCACACCAAGACACACCTAATATATTGAATAAATTTTCCCCAATATAAATTTTATCAAAGATTATAAACCATTTATCTATATAATATCGTATAACAGATAAAACATTAACTAATATGTCAAACAAATCATTATCTAGTACTCCTCCCGTGGATAGTACTAAACTACAAGAAATCGTTCCCCCAATTTACGCGAACGAGCTGTCGGCAACTATGTTAAATACTAGTCTAGCAGATGTGGAAAAAATCCTTCAAACGGGAACACCACCATCTGGTTCTGGTATTACACAAAGTGACATTCAAGCACTGGGAAATGTGAGAACCCAAATGGTACAATTAGTCCGCTGGATGACCTCAGGTGAGTATTGGACGACTGGTCAAGTATAGTCTCAATACATCCCCTTAACGCAAAACTAGAGTATTGTATAAAATGGCCTGACAATACTCTAGTTAGTTATATCCCATGAGGCACCCATAAGCCTCAAAAGTCACTGCACGGGTTCTGTTACTACTAAAACTTATTCCCATGATTTCAAAAGCCACTCATAGCGCATTTGACAATTACGATCTCGTAAATTCCTCACCATCATTAAAGGAAATAGAAGACTCGTTGAACATCAACCATTTCAAATCAGTGATAAATCACTATCACACAACTAACACTGATCAAATCCTGAAAATACTTTCATGCAAAGTAAGCAATTTTTGGGGATATGAAGTCAGACTCGCATCAGAAAATGCATCAGATCTTCTAATTTGCGTAAGTGAAGCTCAAAAAAACATTCTATTACATAATTTACAAAATCCGATTTTAAAAAACACCGAATGGGATATCGTTAGAAAAATAATAGAGCTATGGAATGATAATCACAATCAAATAGCTAAAGATATTTTAAATATCTGGCTCGAATTTGACCAAAAAGGAGATGGCTTACCTAACCCCAACTTTTTCTTTGCTCCAAATCCTGTTTTGAATGCTAAATTATTAAAAGAACTATTCCAGTCCACCTTTAACGAAACACTCCCTACCCCTCTTGACCATGAAACCCTCAATGTTCTTCAAAACACTTGCAAATCCTTGCCATACGAAGCATGGATGCCACAAGTAGGTATGATGCTTGCTCGTAACCATACCAATATTAGGGCATATCTTCACAAAATCCCCCACAACTTAATGGTGAATTACCTTGATGCCATCGGCTGGAAATATGCACACAGCGAATTTAGAGACCTATTTGAACAATTAAAAAAATTTTCCGACTGCATAGATCTTGATCTTGATATTAGCCAACAAATAGGAAATACTATTGGACTTGAATGCTATTTTAACAAGGTAGACCTTCCAAACATCGATAGATTTCTCGATTTTTTAAAAACCAAAGGATACGCCTGTGACAAAATGGCCAACAAACTCCTTGAATATATTGAAAAATCAGTCAATTTGAATGATGGCTCATATAGGGAATTTCTTCACCACATAAAGATCATATACAACCCCACTGGAGCTTGTGAAGCTAAGGCCTATTTAGCAATAAGGAAAAACAATTATTAATATAAACTATTTACAGACATGGAACCAAAAAAAACAACCCTCTCATTAGTTGTTGCATTTGCAACAATTACAATTCTTTACACTTTAGGCTGTAATACCAAACCCGAGACATCCAAAGTCGACACCACTCCTGCTGAAACTACAACTTGTATGGACTATTCAGAAGCCTACAACGTCCCCTTAGACGCAAACCTCTCCAAGGTAATCAATCATACTGACACAGTGCTTCTTCAGCATATCGCTGACACCATTTCATGGAAGACCTTTATTGCACTTAACTGGCCTGCAAAGAATGATGGCCTCGCCGACTCCAATGAATGTATCGGCAGTTATAAACAGAGCGTAACAACGGTATGGGAGAAATGGAAAGAGATTAACCAAGTTATTAATAAATCAGGCGTTTTGGTGCCCAATGGCTCAAAAGATTCATTATGGATTCCTAAATCATGTTTGGCAAACTATCAGAAAGCTAAAAACAAGAACGACTTGCTGATCCTTTACAAAAATACCGTGCCTGGGTCCAAAAATGGTATCAATAAAAAAGGATATCAATTGGTTGATCAAAACCTTAACCCCACTTATTATCAAATATACTATAACCCCTCCATGGTACAGTATATTGAAAAGGGCAAACTCAATACGCTTGCTGGCCAAAAAGATTTTGTAAGGAATTGGCCTCAAATTACCGAAGGTATTAAATTGTACGATGACAGCACTCTAGTGCCATTTGAATCTATATTTTTCTCGCTTGATGTAAGAGAAGACTCTATTGTACAGAAATTGAATTATAAAATGGTATTCACTAAAAACAACAACGGGGCTATGATGATGAAAGC
>CAMFLX010000190.1 GCA_945957555.1 uncultured Cytophagales bacterium | reverse complement strand
GTATCAATGTGGTGTCATCGGACTATGTGGCTAAAGCGATTGTTAGGGCATTTTTTAGGACTGATATTAGTGAACTGAATATTACGAACTCCCACAATATCCCTACTTCCATACTCATTTCTTCCATGCTTACAAACATTGGTATAGAGTCTTTTAGATTAGTTGATGATATTCCAACTGATCTTGGAACTGCAGAGAAAATTTATTACGAAACTATTGGACAACAGATATCTCCCTATATCAATACTCCTGAATTTCAGTTTGATACTCGACTACTCAGGATACTTATGCATGATGTAACAGAGCCAGATGTGGCTAACAACCTCACCAAGATGTTGGACTACGCCATTGCGAAGGAATTTAAAGACGAGTTGGTCTGAAGCTTAACTTGTGGTAAATCAATTATTTTTTCTGAATGGAGGATAATATCCTAAGCAACTCATTTTTTTGGGATTCTAATGAATAGTGCTCTTCTACCTTCTTTCTCCCTCTTTTACCAATCTCGGTTCTGAGATTTTCGTTGTCTATAAGTTCTGAAAGGATTTTGATCCATTCATTTTCTGTTTTTGCTAAAAAACCATCAAGTCTATTAGAAACGATCTCATTGCTTACGCCTACAGGAGATAAGATAGCAGGTATTCCCATAGACATATACAGCAAACCTTTTAAACCGCACTTTCCTTTATTCCATTCTGATTCATTGAGTGGCATGATTCCAATGTCAAATTCAGATAGCTCAAGTACCTCAGTTTCTTCTTTCCATTCTATAAAGTCTACAGGAAATGGCATCGCGACCTTAGGGGCGCCAATTACTTTAATTTTGACCTTGTCACCATATTTCTCATGAATTTGGAGTAGGACAGGCTCCAAATACTGAAAATGTTCAAAGGTACTGAAGCTCCCACTCCAACCAATACATACATAATTTTTTGGCAATACATTCTCCTTGTTATACTTTTGAGTATCTACTATGGTAGGAAATAGTATTGAATTTGGATTGAATTGCAATGCATAGTTTTGCAGATATTTATTACCAGCTAGCACACAATCTGCCAGTTCGATAAGTTTTCGCGTTTTATTTGGATCCTTTAGGAAGGAGAACTTCTTATTGCCTTCCGAAATATGTTGCATCCAGATTGCGTCATCAAAATCGAAGATTAACTTCGCCTTAGACTGTGATGCTTTTTTTTCATAAAAGTAAGCCCCGGTAATCATGGCTTCCCTTTGAACAAAGATATAATCGTAACGATGAAAAAAAAACGTTTCCCTCCATCTTGCTAAAAAGCTTCGTAAGAGAAAAAATGCTTTTTTAAAATAATTGCCTGATTTGTAAAAATAGGTGTCATCAGTTTTGGAAATAATATAGGTATAGTCATAAGTATAGCCATTTTTACTTAACGATTCCAAAAATTGCTCTATCCTGTATCTCTGGCTTGGCGATCTCTGTGGCCTATGGACCCCTGTGAATAATATCTTGGGCATATTGCATAAAAAAGCCCCGCTATAGCGAGGCTCGTATTCTTTTAAAGGTAATTTCTACCACTTAATATCTCAACTAGCCTTTTAAGCTCTTTGGTGATCGGTTTCTTCTTACTAATGCACTCATCAAAAGGTGTGTAAGTCAACGACTTGTTGATTACTCCTGCCATTACGTTTGTCTTGCCAGAAAGTAAACCTTCTACTGCACCTAAGCCCAGCCTACTTGCCAATACTCTATCTGCAGCAGTGGGAGAGCCCCCTCTTTGTATGTGCCCTAAAGTCGTTACCCTGCAATCCAAAGTAGGTAATGCAGCTTTTACCCGGTCGGAAATAGATTGCGCACTCAGTTCTTTATCCCCTTCCGCAATAATAATCATGTGAGAGGACTTGGTGTGCACTGCACTGTCACCCAGTCTTTTAATGATATTTTCTACATTGATTTTGATCTCAGGCATTACAACAAGCTCAGCACCACCACCAATTCCCGTTTGTACCGCTATATAGCCTGTGTCTCTGCCCATTACTTCAATGAAGAAGATCCTGTCATGAGCGTCTGCAGTATCTCTAATTTTATCTATGGCTTCCAAAGCAGTATTTACGGCAGTGTCGTAACCGATGGTGTAATCTGTTCCGTACAAATCGTTGTCAATAGTGCCAGGGCAGCCTACTACTTTGATGCCATGTTCATTACAAAGCAACTGAGAGCCCGTAAATGTACCATTCCCTCCAATCGCAACAATGCCTTCTATGCCGTGTTTTTTCAATTGAGCTGCTGCTTTAGCTCTCCCTTGAGGGGTTCTAAATTCATCACTTCTCGCTGATTTCAATATTGTACCGCCCTTCTGGATGATGTTACTCACAGAATTCCCGTCAAGGGGAATAAAGTGGCCATTGATCATCCCGTCGTATCCTCTTACTACTCCTACTACTTCTACTTTATAATATAGTGATCCCCTTACTACAGCTCTAATGCAAGCATTCATGCCTGGTGCATCACCACCTGAAGTCAATACGGCTATTTTCTTCATTAAAAAATAATTTGAACGGCAATTTTACGAAAAAAGATTGTAACTAAAAAAGATTTAATGGCATTTAAAACGTTTGCGTTTACAAGAATGGCTTGAAAAGTAGCTCGTGTTTTTCCTTCTCTTCATCAAAAAGAGTACGGTTTTCACACTTCAAAACTCGTGCTGGGTAGTCCTTAATAATGGAATAATTATGGGTGGCCATAATGATTGAGGTTCCCATTTTGTTAATCTTCATAAATAGCTTCATGATCTCATCCGCTACGAAAGGATCTAGATTGCCTGTGGGTTCGTCTGCAATTAATAACTGTGGCTCGTTGAGTAAGGCCCTAGCAATCACAATTCTTTGTTGTTCTCCGCCAGACAGTTGAAAGGGATACCTTTTGTCGGAACCATCTAAGCCAACCATCATCAGGATCTCTGAGATTCTTTGATTAATTTTGGTCTTGTCCTTCCAGCCAGTAGACCTTAATACAAAAGAGAGGTTTTCACCAATGTTTCTATCGTCCAGCAATTCGAAGTCTTGAAAGATAATACCCAACTTTCGGCGCAATAAAGGTATCGTTTTGCTTTTAATGTTGTTGAGTTCAATGTTGGCCACAAAACCTCGTCCCTCAACAAGAGGCAGATCGGCATATAGTGTCTTCAGTAAAGAAGACTTCCCACTGCCTGTTTTGCCGATTAGATAAACAAGTTCACCCTTCGCCATATCGAAATTCACCTTTTCCAATATCAAAACATCGTTTTGGTAGATGTTGGCATTGATGATATTTACTATTTTGTCTGAAGTCTCCAAGCTAGTCAATTAATTTTTGAATGATTCCAAAAGGTAGTTGGGCAATGATTTCTTTGAATTCCTCTTCTCTGTCGTCCCAACCAATCTTTCGAAGGTTTTTTTCGGGCCTATCTGCCCTAAAGTAAGAGATCAATACAAAGGAATCGTCCCTAATTTGTATATAATCGGGGATCTTTGCTTTACCTTTAATTTTAATGATGTACATCGGCTCCTAAAGCAGAAAATGATTTGAATGTAAAAGTAAAGATTAAACGGAAGAAACGGAAGGTAGGTTTATAAAAAAATAGCAAACTGAATATCGCACCGCTACAACCGACTACCCTTGCTTTCTTCCGAACCTGGGGGATTTATCAGGAGCTGGTCGTACCAGTTTGCCGATACAAAAGTAGAATAATTATTTACTTTTTCAAAAATATTTCAGATTTATTATTGGAGATTTAAAAATAATCTTTACCTTTGCAATCCCAAATCAAGCGGATGTGGCGAAATTGGTAGACGCACTAGACTTAGGATCTAGCGGGCGACCATGGGGGTTCGAGTCCCTCCATCCGCACAGAAGGCTCACTTGCAAAAGTGAGCCTTTTTTTATATCCTCAAAGTTTTAAACTTTTTAAGAGCAGAAACCCCAAAAAGACGGGAGGATTCAACATGTCTATTTGTCTGTTAATGACTATCTTTTAGATACTTACTTGGTGATATGCCAAATGAATGACGAAACATTTGGATAAAAGCACTCGGACTATTATAGCCCAATTCAAAAGAAATTTGAGAAACGGAAATGTCTTGTTCTAGTTTGTGGATAGCTTCTAAAAGCCTCAGTTGTTTGCGCCATTCACCAAAAGTAAGCCCAAATTCCTTGATGAACAATCTAGAGAGTGTGCGAGAAGTTACACAAGCTAATTCGGCAAAGTCCTCTAAGCTTCTCTGGTCACTGGGGTCTTTGCAAAGCTCATCAATTACTTTTTTGAGATGTATTTCGTTGGATATGGGAATCGAAAGGGGAGTAGGGGCCATCAATGATAATTCATCCAACAACACATTAACTATTCTGCCGTTGGCACTATTCATACCGTAATCCGAGCCAATATGTACCATTCTTAAAATCAATTCTCGTAGGAATGGAGAAACATCAAGTGCAAAACATTGATGAGGTAAGTTAAGAGTGGCAGATGTATCAATGAAAAGATTACGGATATGTACATCTTTTAAGAAAAATACTTGATGCTCATACATGCTGGGCACCCAAATCGCTTGTTTTGAAGAAACCATCCAAATATGATGTTCTGTTTCTACTTTCATAGACCCTTTACTGGAATAGATCAATTGTGCACGAGGGTGTTTGTGGCGTTCGGCGCATTGCGTCTCATATACATCTATGGCAAATGGAAGGATCGGTAGTGAGGGATTATCCTCGTAGCCTAATCTTATTGGACTTAAATATGTCATGAATTCGATACTTTTTGTCCAAATATAGTGAAAGAAGACATTGTTGGCTGGTTTAATTTTGTAATTCATTTAAAACAATTGGTATGATTCAAGACAGAAACATTCACAATAGCAATGTGATTTCACAGTTTTCAAAACAAGCAGTGCATTATACTGCAGTAGAGGCCCATTACGATGCACTAGATTTTTGTGTAGAAATGTCAAGGTTATCAGATGAGGATACGGTACTAGATCTAGCCTGTGGTTCAGGTGTGGTATCCTGTGCTTTTGCAAAACATGCAAAGCATGTGACTGGTGTAGATATTACAGAGATGATGCTGTTGCAAGCTCAAAACTTGCAGTTTAATAAGGGCTTAAGTAACATCACTTGGGTTTTGGACGATGTCTTGCCATTAAAATTTGAAGATGAGAGTTTCTCTTTGGTCGTTACACGTTTTAGCTTTCATCATTTTTTAGAACCCGAAAAAGTGTTTGCTGAGATGCTTAGAGTTTGTAGACCTGGTGGCAGGGTCATGGTCATAGATGTTGCTTTACCGTCTGAAAAGGTCGAAGCTTACGACCGTATGGAACTCATAAGAGATTCTTCACATGTAGGCGCTTTAACATTAGGAAGATTTGAAGACTTGTTCAAAAACTCAGGGTTGATCAATATTCGCAGATCTAATTATAGGATGGAGATTGATCTTGAAACGCAATTGAATGCCTCAGCCCTTAGTTTGGAAGAACGCGCAATCCTTAGAGAGATGATTGTGACTGATGTGAAATCGGATTGCTTGGGTGTAGATGTGCAACAGAATGATACACAATATAGCCTTCGGTATCCAATTTACATATATGTAGGCGAAAAGATTTGAGTTTAGCATCTATATGTCTAATCATGAAAGAGCGATGGCACCATGTTTTTAGTGGCATCACTCTTTCTTAGCTTTATCGATATATTCATCTGTGAAACATTAGATTTGTCTATCTTTTGATAATTTGTCCTCATTATATGTCTTAGAGGCACCTTTAGGGATCGATAAAGAATTCCATTGCTTGTCTAGAGCCATTTTGACTATGAATACCATTTGCCCAACATGATATGGGTAGTGTGGCAGTTGACGGTTGATCACTTCCATAACTGTATAGTGTTGGTTGTCAGAATCTCCTGTCAAGTTTAACGAAAAAATAATTAAGAGGTAAATAATTTATTTTAGATGAGTTTATGCCCAAATGTTCTTCAATTCAAATCGAGAGCACTTGGGTTTTACGCCAATTCTTCAAATCCATATTTCCAGTTGCACCAAAAGGCATCGAGAGCGATCATTCTCGGTTTGAGAAATGAAATAATCTGAGGCCAATGTGCTTGCTCATATACATTTACACACTGATGTTCCATGTAAATGATCGAAATGGTGGCCGCATTTTCATCGGATGTGTGAAGGAGCCAGATCCACTCTTCTTCTAGGTGTTCGAACAATTGTTTACTAAGTTTTTTAAACTCCTCAAAAAACAACTGTTGGATTTCTATATCATCGTGTATGAGTTTGATACCAATGCGGGCTTTTTTGCCGTCAGTGTCCATAAAGAAGCGCACTCCTTTGACTCCTGTTTTATAGTTGATCCAATTGATTTTCAGTCCTTCAGCCGATGGAATGGGAGAGAGGTACTTGCCTAATGCCGTCCAGAACTCTTGTTGTAACTTGGATTTTTCTTGTCTACTATACACTTTGCGAAGATAATAAGCTGTTTTTCACGACGCAAGACACAAGAGTCAAGACACAAGATTTTAGATTTAGAATGTAGTATGAAATGTGATAGAGATTGCCTTTAAACCTCTCTTTAGTTTTTTTACTTTATGTTTTAAGCCTTCGGCTTTAAACTTTGGGCTTTTAAGCTTTCAACGTTCAGCTTTAAGCCTAATTCCTACATAATATTCTTTAATTTAACTATTCGTTCTAATTTTGTGTTATAGAATCGCTTTTACAAGAAGTGTTATTAATACGAAAAAATGCAAACATTAAGTACAGCAGTATACAAGAGAGAGTTTGTAGATCGTTTCCCAGGGGATCATAGTGGAGACCTCACACCAAGGCCTACTCCTGGAGTTTTATATAGTAAGGCGATTCCAACGGCCGTGAAGAAGCCCGAGTTGTTGGCTTGGTCTAAGGACTTGGCCGAAACGCTTGGTTTACAAGAGCCCGACAGTGAAAAAGATGTTGAAATATTAGGAGGCAATTTTGTAGCCGAAAGCATGTATCCTTATGCTGCTTGCTATGCTGGGCACCAATTTGGTAATTGGGCGGGCCAATTGGGCGATGGTAGGGCTATAACCCTTGGGGAACTGGAGGTGCAAGGGAAGACTTGGGAGCTACAACTGAAGGGTGCTGGGCCAACACCCTATTCTAGGAGGGCTGATGGCCGGGCGGTATTGAGATCTTCTGTGCGTGAGTATTTGATGAGTGAGGCGATGTATTATTTAGGTATACCAACTACTCGTGCCTTGAGTCTTGTGTCTACGGGGGATCCTGTTTTAAGAGACATGTTTTATAACGGAAATCCAGCTTATGAGCAGGGTGCGATTGTGATGCGCGTAGCACCTAGCTTTTTGAGGTTCGGGAATTTTGAGATGTTAGCGGCACGCAACGAGATAGAGCAACTGCGTAAATTGGTGGATTGGACCATTGAAAGGTTTTATCCAGAACTCAATGGCGATGATAAGATCATTCATTGGTTTAAGGCTGTCGCAGATAGAACATTGAGTTTGATAGTTGAGTGGCAACGTGTGGGTTTTGTACATGGTGTGATGAATACCGATAATATGTCTATACTAGGACTTACCATTGACTATGGGCCTTATTCTTTTCTGGATGATTACGACCCAAATTTTACACCCAATACAACAGATCTGCCAGGAAGAAGATATGCTTTTGGGAATCAACCATCCGTAGGTCGTTGGAATCTCATTCGTTTGGCTAATGCCCTCGTCCCCTTGTTGGTAGATAAGAAGCCTTTGGAGCAGATTATTGATGGTTATCAAGATGCATATTTCTTGAAATACTACACCATGATGGGAGAGAAGCTGGGCTTGGATGAATTGTTTCAGTCAGACGTGGATTTGGTGGTTGACTTTGAGGAACTTTTGACCGCTTTAAAACCCGATATGACAATATTCTTCCAGTGTTTAATGGAGCTTCCATTGGAAGCTATGAACGTAGAACAGATTCTAAAGTATTTTGAAGGCAGTTTCTATCATGCACTAAGCCCAGAGGAAATGGAGACTTTGAATGATGTAATTCAAGCCTATATCATGAGACTCAAGACCAATACTTGTACAAGAGAAACTTCTCGGGAGAAGATGAGAATGGCCAATCCCCGATTTATATTAAGAAACTATTTACTTCATGAAGCCATTGAGGAATTGAACAATGGCGACAATAGCCTCATTCTGAAATTGCAAGAAGCCATCAAAAAGCCATACAGTAATGCGTTTGATGAATTCTTGAAGAAACGTCCTGACTGGGCAGCTAAAAAAGCAGGCTGTTCCATGTTGTCTTGTAGTTCATAAGGATATTGGCCATTCTTTATTACTTTTAAGTAGGTATTAAACTACATTGCTCGTTTTAACTAGTTCTTGAGCTTTTGAAAATTGCAGTTATGATCAATATATAAATTGGAATAGCAAAGTTGTGTGTGAATTCAATTTTGGCTTTAAATAAGATGATAAAAACAAATATGCAGATACTTATGGATATGGGTAGCCATTTTTCTATAATTTTTGCGGACCAAATCATGTGTTTCTTAGTTTTGGGTTCATAAGGGTTGAATGCATAATTGAATCTCAATAAGGGGGTATAGTAGAGTATATACTTCTTACCAAGTTCAAATTTCTTAAACCTTGAATATATTTTTGATTCCTTTTTAGAGTTGTGAATGTTGAATTGTTCATTAACGGTCTCTTTATTAGGTGTTTTATAGATTCTAAAGTTTACCATGGTTTTTATGGTATCTATGTGTTCACCACTGGTGTAAATGAAATCTTCTATCGACACGAGTACTGCTATTCTGTAATGTTCCTTGAGAAGGCAATCCGTTATAAGTGCCATTGCCAATATGCCAAATGGATAGATCATAAGATAATCTGCAGTCTCACTATATTGATCAAAGATATTTTGCATGAACAATAATATAATAGTTGATAAGACATAACACAGTGCCAGTATGATTAAAAACCTATTGGTGAAATAAAATGCTTTATAGCGCGGAACTTCGTCTTGGGTAGGTATTCTGTCATTCTTTTTAAAATTGCTTTTGTTGGTACGATGGTATTTATAGTTTTTCTTGCCTGTAATAGGATCTATTGGGCCATCATCATAATGGTAATGATCCTGGATTGGGCTTTTATGCTGAGGTATAGTTACCAAACTCAGGTCATATGTAGACCTCAGTGCTGGATCGGAGAGTGTTTCATAAGCAGTTTGTACCTTAATGAATAATTCTTGAGCTTCTGCGGAAGGGTTTTTGTCTGGGTGGTATAGCATAGCCAAACGTCTATAAGCCCTTTTGATCTCATCACTACTGGCTATGTTTGAGACTCCTAAAATGTTGTATAAATTGCCTATCAATATCTAATACAAATGTTGTTTCTTCAACAAGATAAGTAAATTTTCGAGGAAGAAAAATTAGAGATATAATCCTTTTTTGTGAGCGAGCCTGAAGGCTTTAGTCTAGGTGGACTTGCAACTTGGCCTTTCGGAAAGAGGGTGTTTCCAATCGTGCAATGGTGTATTTTCGTCCCAAACCCAGCGGTTGATAACACGTACGTTTTGTCATCCACGATCTTTGCCGCAGGCCTGAAGGTGCCCTCGTCGAAGATCCAAGTGATGAGGTTTTCCACGGGTTCCTCTCTGTCTTTGGCAAGCAAGCCAAACTCATCGAC
>CAMFLX010000189.1 GCA_945957555.1 uncultured Cytophagales bacterium | reverse complement strand
GCATAAGCTGCTTCTCCTAAACAAAGTAATATGATGTCTGCTTTACCAGCATTGTTTTTAATGAAACTTGCATCATAATTGGCGGCATCCTCAAATACTGAGCTAGACTTTGTCAGTATGTTTTGTACGCCTAGTTTCTGTTTCAAAGCTTCAGAGATGGAGAGTATTTCTTTTGGGTAATGTTTGGCCTCGTTACCTTGCCAAGTATAAGACCAAGAACTGTTGAGTGCCGTCACACTATTTGCTGTAGGGCCAAATAAAAGGACTCTGGTATTGGCTTTGAGTGGTAAAGTATTGTTTTTGTTTTCTAATAAAGTCATAGCTTCTCTAGCAGCTTGCAGAGAAACTTCGGCGCTTTCTTTAGAGCCAATCAGGGTTTGTAGTTTAGCATCTGGGAGAGCGTTTTTAAACAGTCCCAGTTTGAATTTCAGCCTTAATATCCTTCCCACGGCTTCATCAAGCCGTGCTTGTGAAATCTTACCTTCTTTTACCAACTCTACTACATACTTAGGGAAAGAGTAATCGTTAGGTACCATACTCATATCTACTCCAGCATTTACGGCTATTTCCACCGCTTCTTTGGGGGTAGCTGCTACTTTTTGCCAAGTATGAAGCCTGATGATATCTTCCCAATCAGAGCAAGCAAGTCCTTCAAATTTCAATTCTCCACGTAATACATCGGTAAGCAGCCATTTGTTCGCATGGGTGGGAATTCCATTGATCTCACCGGAATTAATCATCAAGGTGGAGGCACCTGAGGCTACAGCTTTTTTGAAGGGGGGTAAGTAATATTCTCTAAGAATAATTTCTGGTATATGAGCTGGAGTTCTGTCTACTCCATTTTTAGGGGCAGAATATCCAATGAAATGTTTCATGCAAGAGGCAACTGCTTTTTCATTGTTTAAACCTGCCGACTCCATACCTTTCACCGCGGCACTACCCATTTGCGAAGCAAGGTACACATCTTCACCAAAAGTCTCTTCGAATCTCGACCAGTAGGGTTCTCTGCCTATGTCAAGTACTGGGGCGAAATTCCAGGTTAAACCTACGGCACGTGCTTCTTTTGCTGTGATGGCCGATCCCGCAAATACTAAAGAGTCGTTTCTAGTAGCTGCAAGTGTGATGTTGTGGGGAAACAAGGTTGCTCCTTTCATAAAGCCTACGCCATGCACAGCATCAGTACCATAAAGAATTGGAATCTTATGAGTACTTTGTTGAGCCTCTGTTTGTATTTCAGTAATGAGTTCATGCCATTTGGTGGGTTCGTAAGCATGAATACAGTTGAGCAGTGAACCGACCTTGTAAGTATGTATTGCTTCTTTGAGCTTTTCTTTGTTTAGTTTTTGGTCGGTATTGGCATACCCATCATTCAATAAGTTTCTGATATCAATTTGGGTCATTTGACCAGCTTTTTCCTCTACTGTCATATTGGCCAGAAGTTCCTTGATTGCTCCATCGGCTTCGATAGATGAAGCAACGCTTTTCTCTTTTTTACAGCTAATAGTACCCAGAAGTACTAAAGTCAAGATCCAACAAGTGTATTTGCTTTTTTTCATTGCTTGGTGTTTTATTTTTTACAATTCTACGCCAAGTATTGGTTATTTGGTCTGTACTCAGTCATTAATTCATGTTTTATAAGGGTGATTTATGTTTAAAAAGTCCTGTTTTGTTACGGAATAATACCAGAAAAAATAGGTGGCTTTATTGGCTTGTAATAGGTTTCTCAGTAAGTTTAACTTTATTTTACCAGTAAGTTAGCCTTGAGGGGGGGCCATACCAATTTTGCTGTTGTAGGTTTAATGCTTGTGGTAAATACGTATTGTATTATTTAAAACATTTATATATCTTTAACACATAATAACAAAATGAGGCAATGCGTTTTCTAAGCTCTTTGTCTTGTTTTATTTATAAAATGATACTCATCAAGTAGTGTCAACATTTTTAAGCAACACATATATATACTAGTTTTAAGTTTTAATTTATGTATTTGATTGAGGGGTTTCAATAGGGATCTTGAAATGATAAAAATTAACCGTGTTGTTTTATGAAAAACAATATGAATAAGACAGAATAATTTATGAACTGTATTGTATATATAGTGACAAAAAAAACGAAACATAATGTGTTCAAAAAGGGCATTTCTGTTCTAACGATGCATGTACTCAATTGCATTCAATTACACGTGAAGGCTTTATTACATTCAACCCAAAACAAATTCATCTCATGCAAAAGATAACATGCTATCAAGTAATCTTCGAGCCTGAAAAAAGAGAAGAGGCTGAAAAACAGCGAATTTCTTTATTCAACGTGATTTATCTACCCATGGAGGATGACAAAGTGCAACCCAATGGCGAGCCGAAGAAAAAGCTGAAGAAACCTTTAAGTCGTTAGTACAAGTTAATGAGAAGAATAGCCTAGTTTCTACGTTCGATTGCTATAAAATGAACTAGGGTATTCTTCTTGTCGAAAATTGGATGAATGTTGATGTGGCATTCGTAAAGTTCTCCGTTTTTCTTGTAGTTGTGTATGGTTCCACTATAAGGTTTTTGCGTATTTATATGTTGCCTAACGCTTGCCTTTGTTTCACGATTTGTCTCAGGGCCTTGAAGCATTTTGGGTGATTGCCCCTTCATCTCATCACGTTCGTACCCAGTCATAATTTCTATATAGTTACTGGTCCATAATATGTTTTCCTGAAGATCGGTAATGATTAAGCCCGTACCAATTTCCTTTGATTTCTTACCAACGTCAAATGGTACACTCCATTGGTGTAGACGAGCAAACTGTTCTAAATATTCTGCATCTAATAAATAGGGGAGTTTATAATAATTGATAAACTCAAAACAAGCCATAAGAGGTATCTTTGTCATAATTGCCATCGTGTAAAGTGGAGTAAAAACACTTTCATACGAAAATTGTTTTGGATTGCATGATTTATAAGTTATTTCTGATAAACTTGTGATATAAACTTTAAAAGTCCCGATTTTCAATTTGGACTTTTAAAGGACTCTGAGTAATTTTACCATGTTTTTAAGAAAATTAATTATGGCAGATACTGGAGATTTATTCAGAGGTTGTTTTATAAAGCATAATGGAGAACTTGTTCAAGTAGTTGAATACGAACACCGTACTCCAGGAAACTTGCGTGCGTTTTACCAAGTAAAAATGCGTAACGTACGTACAGGCAAATCAGCAGAAGACCGTTTTAGAGCGGGAGAGAGCTTGGAGTTTGTACGTGTAGATGTAAAAGATTTTAATGTACTATACAAAGAAGGTGAAAGTTTTGTACTTATGGATAACGAAACTTTTGATCAAATATATGTAGATCAACATCTTTTTGGAGACAGTGCACAGTTTATCAAGGAAGGTGTAACAGTTAAGGTTTCGTTAAATGGAGATACACCTGTGTCTGCAGAAGGACCTGCAAGTATAGAATTGAAAATTACTTATACTGAGCCTGGCATTAAAGGAGATACTGCTACTAAAGCTATGAAACCTGCAACAGTGGAGACTGGCGCTACGGTAATGGTCCCTTTATTTGTCAATCAAGATGAAATGATTAAGGTAAATGCCAATACTGGTGAATATATTGAAAGGGTAAAATAATCTCTTCGGATATTTTTTATAAATATAAAATAGAAAACCTTGCCTTCAGAGCAAGGTTTTCTATTTTTGCGCTATGAAAGTAGGTTTTGACGGGAAGAGATTGTTTAACAATTATACAGGGCTGGGCAATTATAGTCGAACTTTGGTTAAAAACCTATTTGAAGCAGAACCAGATAACCAATATTACCTATATAGCCCTGAAGCGAGAAAAAGCACGGACACCAGTTATTTCTTCAACAAAAAGAACATCCATGTCCATACAGCTCCTTATAAATTGTTAGGGGCTTATTGGAGAAGTTATCAACTTGCTTCTATTCTGGAAAATGACAAAGTAGATTTGTACCATGGGCTGAGCCATGAACTCCCGGTAGGCATAAGAAGAACCAACATCAGATCGGTAGTGACCATGCATGATTTGATCTTTAAGATTTTGCCCGATACATATCCACCTATCGATCGATATATTTATGAAAAGAAATTCAAATACAGTTGTGAGGTGGCAGACCGTATTATTGCGATCAGTGAATGTACCAAAAGTGATCTCATTAAATTTTATAATATAGATCCTGAAAAAATATCGGTGGTATACCAATCCTGTAGTCCCGTGTTTTTTGAAGAAACGATAGCTGATACCAGAATTGTTCTATCTCAGTATAGAATGCCAAGTGAATACATTCTTTATGTAGGTTCTATTACGGAACGCAAAAACATTCAAACCTTACTCAGGGCTTATGCATTTTTGCCAGAATCTTTGAAGATCCCTCTCGTTTTGGTAGGAGATGGCAAGGAATATCTTGAATCTTGCAAAAAACTAGCCACTGAGCTTAAAATAGATAATTCGGTATACTGGGTTACTGATCAACGTGATACTCAACACCTTCAAACAATCTATAGAAACGCTCAATGTTTTGTGTACCCATCTCTTTATGAGGGCTTTGGCATACCGATCATAGAGGCGTTGCTTTCTAAGACTCCAGTAGTGGCATCTTCTGCGTCTTGCCTTCCAGAAGCTGGTGGGCCAGACTCGTTGTATTTTCGTCCAGATAATGTAAAAGAGCTTACAGAACAGCTAGTAAGTGTATTGACCAATGAGGGTCTTAGAGGAAAGATGATTACTAGAGGCTATGACTTTGCACAAAAGAACTTTAGTGCCAAGACTACTGTGCAGAATCTCACATCTGTTTATAGGGCTTTGTTTTAGTGAGTTATCTTTTTAGATAGAAAATAGGAGAAATAAATTTTAAGTCCCTATTTTAGCAGTGTAGATGTTAAGGAAAATCATGTGGAGGTTATTTTATAGTCATTCCATAGTTTACTATGCGATTCAGATTGGCACCTGTGCAGCGATTTGGACACAGGTATATACTGCGCAGTTTTTGGAATACGACCAAAATTATGCCAATTTATTGTCGGCTTTTTCATTATCGATAATTGCCCTAATGGCTTTGATTGTTCTGGGGTTCAGGAAGAAGACATTCATAAAATCCCATATGTGGCAAACTATCCTGTATCTTATTTTGGCTTCACCATTTACAATTGCCTTTGTGATTATCAATTATTCGGTGATTTTTGGATCCGTGCTTAAAAATTAATTTTATGAATCTGAATCAAATCACTGTTCCATCCCTTCACTTGGAGGTTTCAGTCCCTTTTTATGAGAAACTAGGCCTGAAGTTGATCGTGTCAGCTTTGCCAGACTACGTAAGATTCGAATGTCCAGACGGAGAAGGTACTTTTTCAATTCATAAAGTTGGAGCTTTGCCCACAGGCACTGGAGTTTGGGTGTATTTTGAGGTTAATGATCTTGATGGCAAAGTTGCCGAGCTCATGGCTAAGGGAATAATATTTGATGAGCTGCCAGTGGACAAGTCTTGGCTTTGGCGCGAAGCAAGGCTTAAAGATCCTGATGGCAATCAGATCATCTTGTTTTATGCAGGAATAAATCGCAAATATCCACCATGGAGACTCAGGAATTGATGTTGAATTCCAAGAGATTGTTTAATTTGAACTCATAAACAGCTACTTATGTATATTCTATCTTTGATCTTGATTGGTTTTGTAGCAGCTCTGCATTTGTCCATGCATTTGTTTGAAATATTTGTTTGGAAACTAGGTGGGCCTAAGGTCTCAAGTCCTTTCCTGCTGAAATGTTCCCTGAGACTAAAGCTCTTGCGGCTAATCAAGGTTTGTATAATGCCTTTTTAGCGGTAGGATTTATATGGTCGCTATGTATATCCGATCCTGCATGGAGCAATGATGTTACTGTTTTTTTCTTGATATGTTGTGTAGTCTTTGCTGGAGTTTATGGAGCTTACAGTGTCCAGAAAACGATATTCTTTATGCAGGCAATACCAGCCATAGTAGCCTTGGTGTAGGTATTGTTAAAGGCTTAGTTTATAGCTTTTCATAACTTAATTTTAAGGTATGTAGAGAAGTGTTGCATGGCTTTTTGATTCCAATCAAAACATTGGCATTAAATTATCGTATTGTATATTTCGGTATTGTTTGGTGCCTGATGTTAAACATTTTAACAAAGGGGATTTCATAAGGACTGGTTATTGGATTTGTAGTTTATAAATTTATTCTCTCATGATAGAAGGGCTTCCCTTGTACATTAGTCTTGTATTTATGCTAACGACTTTTGTCGCGGTGTGGATGTTTTACAAGGCTGCTTATAACTCTAGTGTGGTTATGTATCTCCTCGTGTTATGGTTGGGGGTGCAAGGCATTCTAGCGTATGTTGGTGTCTATTTGGAGATTGACAATTCGCCACCACCCATTCTTTTTGCTTTAGCCATACCGGTATTATCCATGATCATCGTGTTATCTACAGCTCAAGGTCGCCGATTTACCAACTTTATGGATGGTACCATACTTACTTATTTGCATTTGGTGCGTATCCCTGTTGAGATTATTATGTTGTGGCTTTATCATCATGGGCAAATTCCACAGTCTATGACATTTAAAGGGCTTAATTTTGATATATTGTCTGGCTTGACAGCACCAGTTATTGCTTTCTTCGGAATGAGTAAAAGGCTCATCAGTAATCGGTACCTGGTCATTTGGAATGTCATAGCTTTGGCATTGTTTGTTAATATAGTAGTGCACGGTGTATTGGCTTCGCCATCAGTTTTTCAGAAATTTGCATTTCACCAACCTAATGTTGCTATTTTATATTTTCCATTTATTTGGTTGCCATCCTGCATTATTCCTCTCGTTATCTTTTCTCATGTTGCCGTTTTGAAAAGATTGGCTATGGAAAAAATATAATTGGTGACTATGATGTGAGTATAACCTTTGAATGTTTTGAAAACTTTGATCAAAATAACCTGGAGCATAACTTAGTTCGGTGAAGTTGGCATGCTTTTGATGTTCTTCCAAAATAGTTCTAAAAAGTACAATAGAAGTATATTTTTAGGATTGGCCCCAATACCGATCTAGATAGGATTGGCGTCCTTTATATTGAAAGGTCTACGACCAATGAAGTATGAGGAAGTACTTTGTCGGTTTCTGATACTGCATTTTCAGAGATCACGAAATGCTTGATATAGGGCTTCATGATATCGCTGGGCATGAAAGTATCAAATCTAATTCACGAAAATATGAATTTTAGTCCAATCTCGATAATTGAGAGTAGAATTGTTTTATAGTTATGATGTTGTGTCCTAATGTCTAGATACCGGTAATGTCTGATTTCTTTGAAATGTTTTTATTGTAGTTCTGGAAAGTTTTCTGATTTTGTTTAAAATATTCCTCATAAAACGTATTAATTGTTGGACTGGGCTCTGGAATATTAATAAATCGAATATCTTTGCAGGCATAAAATATAAAACATGTTAAGTCATCACGTATTATTTTGGCTCAAGGCCGATACCACAGAAGAGCAAAAAAAGGCTTTTCGTGCAGGTTTGGAAACATTGCAAAAAGTAGAGACCGTTAAATCAATGTATATAGGTACACCAGCACCTATCAGTAGGGCTGTGGTGGATACTACTTACACATTTTCTTTGTTGATCATATTTGAAGATCTTGCCGGACATGATGTCTATCAAGTACATGCAGTACACAAGGCGTTTTTGGATGAATTCAGAGGTTTCTTTGAAAAAGTAGTGATCTATGATGCTGAATAGCAAATAGGAATTAGAGATATATAAAAAGGTCCTTGTGCTTGCACAAGGACCTTTTTTGTGACCTTATCTTGTTTTTTGAATCTGGTAACCTTTGTGACTTGAGCCTGACCTGATTTTAATCATATAGAAGCCTGGTGCCAAGGTTTGGCCTAAGCTCAGTTGGTTTTCTGCACTTCCATGATCTAGTACAATACCTTGCATGTTATATATATCATACACGAAAGCACCCAATTGTTTGATCGTGATTTCATCATGGAAGGGATTGGGATAGAGTCCATTCTCAGAAAGTTCAGAGGTATGGTCATCTACGGCAGACACTTGATCTTTGTATTCATATGGTCCCAAATCTGGAGCTTTGCCAAAGTAAGTTTGATTGGGGATTACCGCTCCTTTGTCAATAAGGTCACTGCCAGCCACTAATCTGGCAAAACCATTATCAGGTAAGCTACCATCTGCTTGTCTGGGAGCTTTAGCTGCCTCTTCTGTAAGCACTACGTAATCTGAAGCCTCAGCCAAAAGTGCAGGCACGAGGTTCCAAGTATTGTTGGTTTCTGTAGATCCCGCAACGATTTCGTAATCGTTGCGCGTTCCTTTGATAGATACATTGTTTATAAAAGTATTGCTATTGCCAGAGGTGGCAGCGGTTTCAAACATAAAGTTGTAGCCGTTGTTCCAAGCCAAACAGTGTTCGATATATACACCACCAGAATGGTTGTTTTGGTCAAAACCTTTTACAGAGGTAGTCTTGTTGTTGTTAAACGCCACACAGTGGCTCGCGATATGTATGCCTACGGAGTTGCCTCCAGTGCCATTACCACCCAGTTTAATCCCATTGCCATTACCAGAGAACGAACTCAGTTTGCTCCCCATTTTTTGAAGATAAATGTCTTCAAAGAAAAGTTTGTCGCCACTGTGCCAAGCCCAGCAATAGCTGATTTCCACTGGCCAGTTGGTTTCAAACAGATCCCAGCCATCGTCAGAGTTTTCCCAAGCACGACAACCCGTAAACACATTGCCCTTACCATTGTGCATTTTGCATGCAAAGCCATCGGCATTGCCACCTTTACCTGCAAAGTCAAAGTTTCGATACGAGTCACAATTGATGATTTTGTTGTAAGCACACAAGTTGCCAGGATTGTCTGGGTTAGTGGTATGGCCAAAACCTAGTTGTAAGCCCGTGTCACCACAGTGGTGGAATACACAGAATTCGATAATGTTATAATTGCCTTCAATCTTGATACCGTTGTCATCAGCATAGGCAATCTCAAGACCCTTAAAGTGCCAATAATCCCCCGTGATGAGGAAACCACGCAAGGCGGATTTGAAAGGTTGTGTAGAAAAGTCTAAAATAGGTTTTTCTCCGTTGTAGGCCCAAAGTTTAATGGGGGCAGTACTCGTACCAGAGTTATTGGGTGTAATATTGATTTGCGTGCTGATCTGATAAGTGCCATTGCGGAGATAGATAATATCGCCCGCTACAGCTTTGTTTACAGCATACTGAATAGTGCCCCATGGGTTGCCAATAGCGCCTGTGTTGGCATCGCTCCCTGTTGGGGAAACATAATAAGTGGCGGCTTCACCAAGTCTGCTCAATAGCGTGAGCATCATTGTGAAAAAAAGAGTTTTGGTAGTTTTCATGTACATTGACTTTGGAAAATTATATTTGATTCTGGCTAAATACTATTTTGAAATCAGAAGGTAACGTATGGTTTGAGGATTTAGGAACGTATGGATTAGGTTTTAATGATTTTTCGCTTAATAGTAAGGAGAGTGAGTTTATATGTTTCTTAAAAGTTGCGATACCTAGGATTTGGTTTTAGGAGTATTTACAAAGCGGGCTATGGTTATGTCAATCTTCGTATACATTTCGGATAAAATAGTACTCTTATTGCAAAAAATAGTGGTAATTATTTCAAAAATAGTACTATCTATACCTGTATAT
>CAMFLX010000188.1 GCA_945957555.1 uncultured Cytophagales bacterium | reverse complement strand
ACGAGATTCCTCTACGTCTCGTGGGCTCGGAGATGTGTATAAGAGACAGAAACTGGAGAGGCTTTAAAGCTAAACAGTTACCAGTATCAATTTTTTACTGTCAGAAGATAGCTGACTTTTTAACCAAATTTGAAGAATATGGCTATACAGATATTCATATTGACAATTTAAAACCATGGTTTTTATGAAAAATTTCAAGGAAGACGAAATTTTAATCCTTTTAGGTGCAGGAACAAGTTGCGATGCGGGTATAAAAAATTCAAACCAAATAATTTCTGATATTGAGAATCAGTTAAAAGTAAATGAGGATTGGAAAAAATATACTGAGCTCTATAACTATATAAAAAGTGTTTACTACCAAAAACAACTTCATAAAGGTTCTACAGTAAACGAAGTTAATTTCAATATTGAGAGTTTAGTGGGCCTTTTAAATATTATTATTTCCATTAAGGACAAAAAATTAGACATCTATTCTTTCGTAGGAAGTTGGGAAAAGGATTTACAACCCTTTATTTCTGAAGAGAATTCTAAAAATTTGGCTACAAATTTTAGAGAAAGAATTATTAAATCCTTACGTTCTGATTGGTTAATGCCAAATAGCTGGATTGAAAACTCTAGCTATTTTAAAAAGCTAATTGATTTCAAAAAAGAATATGACGGAAACGCCTTGAAAATTTTCACTTTGAATTATGACAAATGTGTAGAGCAAAATCTGAAAAGTGAAAAAATTGAATGCGGGTTTGATGACTTTGACAAATGGAACTCCAAGCGCTATGACTATGAAAACACCCAAAGTGATTATTATTTATACAAATTACATGGTTCTATAGATTGGAAGAAAAAAAAGGAAGAGCAACTCACGCAATTTACTGGAGAAATAAGCCCAGAGGACTTGGCTATAATATTTGGAATCAGTAATAAATTACAATCGTATGATCCTTATTTGTTTTACTTTTATGAATTTAGGATCCATTGTATTAAAGCAGAGCTTGTAATTTGCTCAGGCTATGGTTTTTTGGATAGTCATATTAATGATGTTATTAAACATGGATTTGCTGAAAATACAAGCAAAAGATTAGTTGTTAATGTTTTCGACTCTTCAAAAAAGAATGAAGTAATAAAAAAGGAGATATCAGATAGACTCTTAATAAGTGAAAATCAAATTGAAATTTTCAACAAAAAGGCAAAAGAGTTTTATACTGAAGATTTGAAGCTCGAAACATTTAGTAAATTATTTCCAGAGAGTGATGAAAATTTACCAGTTGGTATATAGTTTTCCTTGACCTAAATACGGATTAACAGTACTGAGAGTGCTTGTACCTGAACTCTCAGTATAGCTCCGGTATTGTTTCATAAAACAACGGTTATACATTCTTTTTTTTAACAGTTCCACCTTTTAACTTTTTATGTGAAAATCTTTGGTCGTTTTTTGCATTTAAGGTTTGTTTAAGAATATCAAAATGTCTTGATAGCTGTTTACGAATTGAAGGAGAGTTCATACCTATTTTCATTTCTCCTTTTTTATTTTTATAGAGTTCCTTAGAGGAATTGTACGCATATGTCAAAAAGTTTCGATTTCCTAAATGAGAATACCGCTCAAAAATTTGTTTCTTCCATATAGAATCACTTTTACTTTTGTCACTGTAAGACATGACAATTGTCTTAATAATTCTTCCCTTCATCTTACGGAAGTATCTTGATAAGCTACTTGGGCGGATGTAAATGTTTTGTCCATTATATTCAAAACCTAAATATTGGAAAGATTTATAATACATCTTCTCAGTGTTTACATTCGTTGATAAAATTCCCTTATGATTTTGCTTTTTTTTATTAAAAGCTCTAATAATATTTTTAGAGTTAGGCCTGAACTCAGTAAGTTCAACTTTCTTATCTTGTATCTTAAGATAATATTCATCATCAATCTTATCTATAATTTCTTTTTGTAACTGATCTGCTACTTCACTATCACATATTATAATAATGTCATCACAATATCTACGATAAAAAAAACCGTTTTGTCTACCCCTTTCATACATATCTTTATCGAAATCAATAAGATATATATTCGATAATATAGCACTCATTCCTGATCCTTGAGGGATTCCAAGAAAACGTCCACTTTCCTTTTGAGGCTTATTATTTGTTACAATTAACTTGTCACTTCTTAACTTTTGATATTTTTCATAATCTTGGCTTCCAGGTACTAATTCAAGTATAGTCGATGGCGAATGATCAAGTTCTGATAAGTCGATATGATATTTTTTCAGAATACTATTTTTGTTCACATAACTATATTCAGTCAGAGCCTTAAACAGTTTATATTGATCAGGAGGTAATTTTCCCCCAATCATTTTAGTCCACTTTTCCTTTAATTTTACATGATCAATATGGTCAAAATAACCTTTTATGTCCAATGCAATAGCAGAACAAGCACCTCTTATTTTGATTTCATCAATGACCTCCTTAGCAAATTGAATATTGCATTTACCTCCTAAATTTGAACGATATGCTAAAGGAATCTCTTCAAATCCTTCTTTTTTAATGTATGCTTCATATTTCTTTGTTAAAGCAAAAGCATAAAAACCAAAAATCAATGAATCAAAATGTGAGGCAAAACAGATGGGTCTAATTTTTGTTTCCAAATCATAATGACCTTCAGCTTCTTGATATTTATATCTAGGAGTTTTTAATAATACTTTTAAAAATGGCCTAAATGACCACCACTCCATTTGCCTATTTTTTTTGCTATAAACTTTCAGGCCATTTTCTAAAACCTCCTTTAGCTCATCTTTCCTATCTGGAAACCAAAATTTATGATCGAAATGTGTATAGCCCTTTTTTAAGTACTTTCTCCTTTCTACACCTGACTTGTCCTTGATTAATTTATAATTGGTTTCTTCATGTTGAGACCATACATTCCAGTATTCCTCAAATTCTTGTTTTGTCAACATAGGTCATTTTAATGGGACACTGTTCAGAAAGCAATACCAGCCATAACTCGCTGAACAGTGTGCATTTTTTAATTTGCTTGACTTTGAGTTTGCCTCCAACTCATTAGGATTTGCACCTAAAAGCCTATTTTCCACCCTTGGCCGAATCAAGAGCTGACATAGTCAGATTGTGGCACTTCCCATCGCTTAAAACTTATTCCTATTTGACTGGATTAAGGTGTTATATCTAAGCTGTGAAATCATTTAAGATTCCGCGGGCATTCCCAGCTATGCTGGGGAGGACTTATTAAAACATTAAGATGTTAGTCAATAATATTCTCAGATTCAATTTAATAATTCTACTCTATACAAGATTAGATTATATTACTGAAATTCTGTCAGCTCCAGCTTTACAAGCTCTAATGGTACAGAATTTGATGTATATCATAAACATAAACAACTTCCCATCGGTCTATTTCAACCTTTGCAATTAATTTTAAGCATATACTATGCCATATATTTATAAGTGCCAATATGGCAATTTATTGTAAAACCATAAGATAGATGTTTAAAATCATAACAATATTGCGACATCCCGAAAAAAAGCCAGATCACCCAAAACATAGCTAGACAACGAAATACTTCCACCGCTGGGCGAGATGTTCACGAAGTGGCATCTCGCCCTAAAGATAATCGAGGGTCTCCAGACCCGGATTCCTACTAATACATCAAGAATATTACCATTATTTTATGTTTTGGCAGAAGTCTGCTTTGATATAAACAAAAGCTTAGCCCCAACTGTGCGTAGTCTTCCCAGAAGGACGTCTAAGTACTGAGCGATGAATTTAGAGCCCCTTATCAACTCCAGTAGCAAACCACATTCTCGAATGTTTCGAGGGTGAACGAGAAAGGCGATTGTATCACCACGAAAAAAACAGCGTTTACACTTACAAACGACGTCAATTTTGAATTCAAATGGAAGCAAGCTTAGTGGGAAAGGAAGTCTGGAAGGTGGAAGCCGAAGCAGGTAAGCTGGAAGCCGAAGCAAGCTTGCTGGGATCGGAAGCCTGGAAGCTGGAAGCCGAAGCGGGTAAGCTGGAAGCCGAAGCCAGCTTAGTCGGATCGGAAGCCTGGAAGCTGGAAGCCGAAGCGGGTAAGCCGGAAGCCGAAGCAAGCTTGCTGGGATCGGAAGCCTGGAAGGTGGAAGCCGAAGCCGGTAAGCCGGAAGCCGAAGCAAGCTTGGTGGGATCGGAAGCCTGGAAGCTGGAAGCCGAAGCGGGTAAGCTGGAAGCCGAAGCCAGCTTGCTGGGATCGGAAGCCTGGAAGGTGGAAGCCAAAGCAGGTAAGCCAGAAGCCGAAGCAAGGTTTGTTCACAAAACCAACCTTGGCCCGAAAACACTATACCATGAACCAAGCACTGAAATAAAGGGTGTTATGTAAACATAAAAAAGGGCTGAACATGAATGTTCAGCCCTCAGTGTTATTGGCTCAATGCCTCAAGAAGTACTCAGTTCTGAAGACGAGGCCTAGCGGTATAACTTTGGCACGATCCAGTACCAAGCTGTCCACTCGGTATAGGCATCGTTGGTCAGTACCGCACGGTTTTGGAACCATACCTTTTTGCCAGGCGTCAAGCCCTTTATGGTTTTGGTAGCCTTTGTGGTAGCATCCAACTTGTCGTAGGTCGCTCCCGCATCGTAACTGATCCTCCACTCGTGCATACCAGAAGTAGAGGCCAGTAGGATCACTTCTCCTTCATCCCTGCCATCGTAGGCTTTGTCTTCACTAAGGGTCCTACTATTGACCTTTTTGATGTCGAAGCCAGAACTCTGGATGATCTCGGCGGCCTTTTCAGGATTCTTGTTGGCTGCCGTTTGCACATCGCCCGCAAGGGTACGCAACAGGTTTTTGGCCCTGGCCTGTGAGGCATTGCGGATGACCACGGTACTGAGTGGTGGTGTCTGCGCTAAACCCTTTTGGGAATTTTCGAGCACTACGAGCTCGGTGTCGAGTTCCTCAAGTGTCGTTTTCGAACTCTCAAAATAAGGAGCAACGAGCATGGAGCCGAGTACTGCTTTTCCCTTAATGATAAACTGTGGAGTTGCATCTGGTAGGTTCATTGCTACCAAAAGATTGTTTTTGCTTGTAGCCATTTTAATTAGTGTTTAAATGATTTAATTATGTATTAATTGTTACTTAAAACTAAGTAATTATACTCTAACTTCCAAAACTTTTTTATAAAATATTTTCGACAAAATATATGTTTAAACACATAAAATGGGCTATTTTATTGAATTTCAGGATATTTATATAGGCTTTATATGAGATCAATATCTGGTGTGCTTTTTATGTTATACTTTAGAGATTAGAGGTTAGAGGTTGGACTTTAGAGATTAGAATTTGGCAAGAAAGGTGAAGTGTCATGGAAAACTCTCCAAGGGTTTCGAACCCTTGGAGAGTTGCGACTGTATGGGTTTGTGCCATGCTTAGCTGGTCTCTATGGCTGGGGAATAGACCTTCCAAGTCTTTAAGACTTGGAAGGTCTGGCATGCTGAAAACCTATCACCTTCACCTCGGTCTGTGGCTCACAGATCGAAAAAATAATGGCCTGTGAGTCACAGGCCATGGAGGGGGATTAGCATTTTGTCGCAGTAAATTTCTAATGCGTATTCTGGGTTTAAAACTCCGCAGTCGCTCCAGCCAACTGCGGAGAAAGTGTGCACCCCAAATCCCTCTATAGACAAGATATATTTTTGTCTATGTCTTCCATCTCCTCTTAAGTGAGATCGCAACCTGTCCACTTACTTTTTTAGGGTGCTACACATATTTTTAGGGACCTATTTCCCTTCTATAACATGTTTGGTCTGGTACTTAAAATCTTCCGAAGTTAGTTTCACTACATACATACCTTTTGGCACATCGCTCAAATCTACAGAAAATTGGTTTTTACCTCTCAGTATCTCTGTCTTTTCTAAGATTACAAGGCCTTGTTGGTTAACCAACTGCAATTGACATTTATCGGAAAACTTGCCATTTACAACGACGTTGAGGATGTTTTGCATAGGATTAGGGTATAAAAACACCTCTATTGCTTTGTCTAAGTTAGCATCTGTAGTGCTACTAATGATGGCATCATTAAAGGCGGCATATTGTTGCATGGCACCCGTAGCATATACTGCGGCAGAGTTCCAGTTGATGTCGCCTTCAACTTTTGTATAACAACCAAATTGGTCAATAAAACTAGTCGCAGGTGTATTTGAATAATTTACACATCCGTCATTAACATAACTTACATATGATGGCCCACCGGCCATCCAACCTGGAATGGGTTCCACTACTCCATCCCCTTGCGACATGGCATGGTGAAGATGCATTATCTGTTTACTACCAATACCAGTAACAAAACTATAGCCTGTTGCATTACGACCCAATACATAGTCCACATTGGATAATGCTGATTTCAAAAAATCTTGGTTACCGTTCAAAAAATAGCCCATAAGCAATATTGCGGATTGTCTCAGTGCAAATCCATTACTTCCCCAATCAAACTGTGCATTACCAGCTTGTCCCATAACTATTTTGTAAGGGGAATTATTTTTTTGGTAGTTGCTTAATGTTGTCGCAAATGAAATGATTTTATTTTTGATAGACGTGGTATCGGCAAAACCGATTGCTGTTAAATTCTTTCTATGATGAGCCAATGACAACAAGCCTAGATACCTAACTAAATTCCAGTTGGGTAAGATGTAAGCGTTACTAGACTTGTAACTGTTTGAATAGTAAGAATCATCTTTGGTAGTAATATACAATTCTGTAGCAGCCCACTCTTTTTCGTCAGACACATCAGTGTCTGGATAGCTACCTGTAATAATGGCAGGGTATCCGTTTGAAGCTGGTGGGTTGTTAAAGTAAATAGTAGGATTTGCTATACTCCAAGCATAAGCTGTTTTTGCTGCATTTAAACATTGTGTGGCGTATGTTGGGTCAAATTTATTAAATACTCTTGCCGTCATAGCCATGGCTGCTGCAAAATTGAAAGTTGATGATGTAGTTTTTTGACACACATATCGGTCGGCATTATCAAATTCTGGCAATATCTGATAGGCATCGAAACTAGGGTCTGTTTTTTTAAAATACACGCCTCCATCATATGGATCTTGCATGGTTAACATCCAATCTGTATTCCATTTCACCTGATCCAATATATCTGGTAGATTATTTCCCGATTCAGGTATGTTTAGTTTGAGCGTATCGTAATAACTTGAAAAATGTTCATAGGCTGATAACAAGGAATGTACCGCGATTCCAGAATTGGTTAGATATAAATTATAATCACCAGCATCATACCAACCTTTAGGACTTGAAATTCTAGTTCCTGCGGGCCTTCCAGGACTTGAAGCTGAAGGGTGAATAATAACACTATTATCTAGATGACCGGCATTTCGAGCCCATTTCCCCGCATATTGTTGTGGCAAAGAAGCGGAACACCGCTGGAAATAATATGATTTAGTTAACATCCTGTTGACATTAACTAGCACGTCATTACCAATTGTAAACGGATATGAATAACCTAATCCTGCAACATCAACAACATAGTTTCCGGGCTGGATGAAGTTAGAGAAATCAGCAGTTTTCACACTTTCGCCAGAAGAGGCCCAAGTGGAAGCTGTTGACAGATTTCCGGTAAAGTATGTGGTAGTACGATCAGTTGATTTTACGGTGAATGTGGTAGCATCGGAGCCAATAATTGCTGCGATTTTAGGCCCTTTGGTAAAGAAGCCTATTTGATTGAGACGGATGGCTGTCGTTTGTTGCGCCAGTAACATACCAGCTTGGAGGAGGTACGTGCAAATAAGAATTTTGATTTTCATGAATGAGTTGTTTAAAACACCCAAGCAAGATCAACGAAATCCTATTTTTTCTATTCTTAAAACTTGTAAAAGTATTCTTAAAAAATGCAAAAGGCTATGATACAGGATTTTGCTTGTATTCGCTTGGTGTCAATCCTGTAAAGGTTTTAAACACCCTGTTTAAGCTGCCAGGGCTGCTGAAGCCTACTTTGTAGGCAATCTCGTTGATGTTGAGATCGGTTTCTTTCAGAAGCCTTTTGCATTCATTAACCCTGATCTGGTTGATGTAGGTCTTGAAGTTACAATTAAACTTTTCTGAGATGGTATCGGAGATATATCTTGGTGCAACACCACATTGCTTAGAGATTTCCTCTAAGCCAAGTTCGGAGTTCATGAAGTTTTGGTGTATATAATCTAAAAAACTGTAACCACTCTTTTTCGATTCAGAGACATGGACTGCTTTGTATTCTATATCAATGGATATTTTAGGGCGTTTATTTCTTTTTTGGACATAAAACCAAGTGAAGAGCCCCATTACAAAGAGCATCTCAAAAAGAGCCATCGTGAGTAAAACGTCTGTATTGTCTCTATAGAATACAATTTTGGAGATCTCCACTGTACTCTTGTTATCGAGCCGAGGATTGATGCCTGTTACGATGGCGATTTGTTGCAACTGAGACCAATCTGGGCTTCCAAAATCACTTTTGGGCTGTTTGATACTTGTAAACCACCAATCAGGTGTGGCAAACTCTTTGAAGGTCAAATGGAAGTCGTGAAGGCCGTCGGTTGTCTCAATGTTACCGCCTATGTGCCTGTACGCCAATAGTTGGTTCGTATCTTTCACCATTTTGTCTTTGGTGATCAGGTAAACGATAAGATCGGGGATATTTTGCGTCTTTAATTGTATATGGATGCGGTTATAGGCACTTACATTCTTAAAGTTTTCATGGCTTAGTGAGATATTAAGCCCTGCGTAAGGCACTACAAATCCTTTTCGTAAAGTAAATTCAAAATGTATGAGGCTGTCATTATGAAAAGAGTGGTCCACTATGGAGTTTCCTTCATTATTCTGGTCTGTGTAAAAGATAGTTCGCTTTTTCCCAGGAAACACCAGAAGGTCACCTTCGTTAAAAAAACAGAAATAGGTGAGAATCATGAGGACAACAGAACCTATACAAAACAACATATAAGCCCGTATGGTAACAAACTCCTTGAATAAGGTCATCAGATGGAGTGATTCACTTTTGGTTTTCATGTGGTTTTCCAGTTCCCTTACAATAAAGAATTCGCAAAGATACAAAGCTTAGGACAGGAACATAGTGTATTGCCAATGAAAGGTATATACTGAGCATATCGTCTGAGTTTATCCCAGATTAAGCATTAGACTTTGTAGCGAGAAGAAATGATAGGAAAAAGTCATGAGACACGGAGTTTTTCTGAATGAAAAGCTAGTAATGCTAGCTTGAATGAAGAAAAACGAGTATCGAAATGAATTTGAGGTAGCTTTTTGTCGCAGTAAATTTCTAATGATTATTCTGGGTTAAAGCAATGTATCACGATCCTTCTATTCGACATGCGCTTTGCAACATGATCGAATAGCCTTCTTTTCTCTTTACCCCAAATTCTAATATGTCTTTAAAAGCATAGAACGCTGTACATATGAGGGGCACAAGGAACCCCTTGCGATATTGGAGATGCGCTGATTTAAAGGATAGTTAGCCCAACCTACAAATAAATTATAAAATTGATCACAAATCTTTGTAACGTTTTACATTTCTACGGTCTTCCCTATAGAAACCTCTCAAGAGGATGGTAAAAGCCAATTAAAACTTCATTTTAAGCCTTAGCAATGAAACGCTTTCTATTGATGCTTCTACAACTGTCTCTTATACACATCTGACGCTGCCGACGATCGCATAAGTGTTGTTGT
>CAMFLX010000187.1 GCA_945957555.1 uncultured Cytophagales bacterium | reverse complement strand
ATGCCTGGGCGTTTTGCATGCTCAGTTCGTTTTCTGAACCAATGGGAACATATTTGGCAAACTTCACCATATCGGCAAGGTGAAGCAACTGTGCCAAGGTTTCCCTTTGCTCTAAGGTGACCAGTTTCGACTGTTTCATCATCGATAATACTTGGTCTGAAGTAAGCTCCATGGCATGTACCTTGAAGCGTTTCTCTATATATGTCCTTACGATCTCCGTCAAACGACTATGGTAGCTCTTGTATTCGTTTTTCTGCCAGAGCTTTTCCAATTCTAGATGCATCAAGTCTTTAAGGGCTTGCTCATGAGCTGGGATTTGCACTTCGACTACTTTAGGGGCCTCTGGTTTTGGCTTCCTTATTTTGAGGAAATAGTACAGAGCCGCGGCTATAGGTATCAAAAGTAATAACCACCACATCCATGTGTAATCAGTAGGAGGGGCGGGTACCTCAAATACAGTTTTGATATCCTTATATCCCTTTGCGGTGTCTATGGCAAGTGTCTGTACATGAATCATTAAAGGCCTGGTCTTTAAGGTATCACTTGTAGACTTGTTTTCCACCACAAAGGTGAGGGCTGGGATCTGATAGGCTCCACTATCGAAGGCGGTGATCGTCACTTTTTGTGTGTAACTAGCACCTTCCTTATTTAAAGCAGAATCTACTTTAGAAACGTTAATGACTTCAATGGTTTTACTTAATGTATCGCCAATGGTAGGGAAACTGATCTTTGTTTTTGGTTTTCCTTGGACTTGTAAGGTAAGTACCACTTGTTCGCCGATCCTTAGAGTATCACGATTAAGTTTGGCACTGAGTTGAGGGGCTTGCCCCCATATCTGCATACACCAAAGCGACCCTAAAACGATATGCCAATTACTAATTTTCATCTGTTTTTCAATGTCATCATTAAGGGGTTGATATAGGATTGATCCATACGGATTTCGGTATAGTCAATGCCTATTTTCATAAACATGTTGCGAATATCATCGCTCTGTTGTTTGCGTAGCTGATGGTATTGCTTGCGAACATTCTTATTAGAGCTGTCTATGTAGCGCTCCATACCAGTCTCAGCATCTTGAATACGAATGAGTCCTACCGCTGGAAGCTCTTGCTCTAGTGGATCAACGATCCTTAAACCAATGAGATCATGCTTGTTACGGGCCGAACGCAAGGCGTCTTCAAAGTCCTGATCCATGAAGTCGGAGATGAGGAATGCCGTACTTCTCCTTTTGATGACATTGGCAAAAAAGCCTACGGCTTCAGAGATATTGGTGCCTTTGTGTTGGGGTTCAAAGTTGAGCATCTCCCTGATGATAGTGAGTACATGACTTCTTCCTTTTTTGGGGGCGATGTACTTTTCTACACGATCGCTGAAAAGAATGACACCGATTTTGTCATTGTTCTGTATGGCTGAGAAAGCCAGCACAGCGGCAATCTCGGTAATGCGTTCCTTTTTGAGTTCAGTAATACCTCCGTAGTTTTCAGAAGCACTGACATCAATGATGAGCATGAGGGTGAGTTCTCTTTCCTCTTCAAAGATCTTGATATAAGGGTGGTTAAAACGTGCCGTTACCTTCCAGTCTATGGTGCGCACTTCGTCGCCCGGCTGGTATTCGCGTACTTCACTAAAGGCCATTCCCCTTCCTTTAAAGGCACTTTGATAAGCACCCGCAAAGATGTTAGATGAAAGGCCCTTGGTTTTGATTTCTATAGCACGTACTTTCTTTAAAAGCTCTGAGGTCTCCATATTAAGATGCGTCTATGAGGGTATGACCATTATGGAACTTCTACTTTGTTTAAGATTTCAGTGATGATGTGCTCTGCTGTTACCTTTTCTGCTTCTGCTTCATAACTAAGGCCTATACGATGGCGGAATACATCGTGGCAGACTTCGCGTACATCTTCAGGGATTACATAGCCCCTGTGATTGATGAAAGCATAAGCCCTTGCAGCGATGGCCATACTGATACCAGCCCTTGGCGATACTCCAAAATCTATATAATTGGCAAGTGAAGCCAAACCTGAAGCTGCTGGAGTACGTGTAGCAAAAACAAGGTCTACGATATAGTTTTCTATTTTCTCATCCACATATACCTCAGTAACCAAGTTACGGGCATTGAGAATGTCTTGAATGCTTACTACAGCATTCACCTGTGGTTTTTCCTTGAGGATATTCTGGCGGATGATTTTCTTTTCTTCTTCTCTTTTAGGGTAGTCGATCACGACTTTCATCATGAACCGGTCTACCTGTGCCTCTGGCAATGGGTATGTACCTTCTTGCTCTATAGGGTTTTGAGTGGCCAATACCAAGAATGGCTCTTCCATCGGATATGTGGAATCGCCTATTGTTACCTGACGCTCCTGCATGACCTCTAGTAAAGCACTTTGTACTTTAGCGGGGGCACGGTTGATCTCGTCGGCCAATACAAAGTTAGAGAAGATCGGTCCTTTCTTGATCAGGAATTCTTCATTCTTCTGGCTGTAGATCATGGTGCCGAGCAAATCTGCGGGCAACAAGTCTGGTGTGAATTGGATCCTGCTGAATTTTGCATGAATTGCCTTAGCCAAAGTGTTGATGGCAAGTGTCTTTGCAAGTCCAGGTACACCTTCTAAGAGGATGTGTCCGTTAGCGAGTAAAGCGATGAGAAGTCTTTCTGAAAGTCTGTCTTGACCGACGATGACCTTTCTCATTTCCATTTTAAGAAGATCTATAAAGGCGCTCTCTCTGGCGATCTTTTCGTTGATCTCTCGGATGTCAACTATTTTTTCTGTCATGGTTCGTTTACCTTAAAAAATTACAAAATCAGAACGTGTATGTGTGCCGCAAAAATATAAGACACTACTTTTTTTGTCAAGAGTTTATTTAAAAAAAATATCATTTTAATACAAACGCTGAATATACAGAATCTCTTTATAAGTAGAAGGATATTTTTTAGGCAAAAGGGATCGTTACCTAATTTCTGACACAAAAAAGGCTTGAGATATTGCTGATTTTATTATATTAGTTGCATCAATATATCAATAGCAATATGCAATCCATAGCAAAGACCGTTCAGGAATATCTGGAGACGATCCCTGAAGATCGAAAATTGATCATTAAAGAGCTTCGTGATACTGTTGTAAATAATTTGCCACATGGTTTTGAAGAAACGATGACTTATGGCATGATTACTTATGTAGTGCCCCATTCCTTATATCCTTCGGGTTATCACTGTGATCCAAAGAAGGCGCTTCCTTTTGTAAGTATTGCCTCTCAAAAAAATTATATCGCAATACACCATTTAGGTATATATGCAAATCAATCACTCTTGCAATGGGTGGAAGAGCAGTGGAAACTAGTTTCATCGAAAAAACTAGACATAGGGAAAGGTTGCATTCGATTTAAAAAGCCAGAGGATGTTCCTTTGAAGCTTATTGGTGAACTGATGGCAAAGATCAGTCCCCAAGATTGGATCGAGATTTATGAACAAAACCTCAAACGGTGAAAATTATTATGGGATTTGTAAATGCCTACTGACATAGGGTTGACAATGTCTGTGTTTATGTTTGTGAAATCATTTATTAAAAACGTTGAAATCATGGAACAAAAACAAGAAAAGGCAAAACAGTTTTTTTATCAAGAAGGTAAAACGACACTTAATGGACTCGTGAACTATGCTGATGCGCAGATTCCAGGTGTACTGGAACAAGTTGCTAAAGCTGGACTCGCAGTTACGGGACCGATGGAATTTATCTATTTTGGCGCTACTGGAGATGTAAACAATGAATTCACCTTGCAGATTGCGCTGCCTGTGGCGGAACAAAAAAGCATTTCAGTTCCCTATCAGATCAAACAAGTACCAGAATTTAAGTGCTTATCTGTGGTGCACAAAGGGGACATTGCCGAAATTGGTGGCGTGTACGATAAGTTGTTTGCTGAGATTCAAGCCCAAAAAATAGTGCCCAATGGCGAAATCAGAGAGGTATATCATCTGTACAAGGATCATGATTCTGCAGAAAACGTTACTGAGATTCAGATTGGGATCGTTTAGGGTTTGCTGTTTTCCAAATAACCTGAACTTGGGATAAGGAATAGTTTTATGAACCAAGGCTCTGTGGGCGGGAAAAGCAGGAAAGGTGTACGGCAAAAAGCGAGAGCTTTTGTGCGAGTATTGCGGGCGGTCGGGTAGATTTGGTCTCTCCTGCCACCCTTTGTTTTGGTCCTTTTATTTTGGTGGGCAAATACGGCAAAAACGAGAGTTTTTGAGCGAGTACTGTGCGAGGCAATAACAGTGCATACTGAAAATGTATTTGAACACAGATAAGGTTAAATTAAAATGGTCATAAATAAATAGATATAAGCATTTTTATTTTTTTGCTTACCCCAGGTTCAGGTTATTTAAATGTATTACGATTTATAATAAAATCATTGAATCAGTAGAGAAAATTCTAATAGTGCGTCAAAGGTATTTATGAACAGGATAGATAGGTTACAGGCCATACTTACTACTTTACAGAGTAGGAGGATAGTTAGAGCAGAAGATCTCGCGGAGAAATTTGAGGTAAGCATTAGGACCATCTATAGAGATGTTCGAGCCTTGGAGGTGGGCGGTGTGCCTATATGTGCGGAAGCAGGAATCGGGTATTACATCATGAAAGGCTATCATTTACCGCCTGTTATGTTTACTAAAGAAGAAGCCCGCTCACTTTTGATGGCTGGTAAAATACTAGAAAAGAATAGTGACAAGACAACCAATCAGTACTTTCAAGAAGCGCTGACCAAGGTAAGGGCTGTACTCAAAGACGAGATCAAGGAAGAGTTGGACGACTTAGAACAGCAGATCATTGTGAATCCGTTTTCAACACAGGAACAAGAGTATAATCCTGTGCTAGACCTCATTAAGTCTGCATTGGTACAGAGATATACGATTACGTTTGATTATTATGCCAATACTACTGGAGAGTTTACCCAAAGAGAAGTAGAGCCTTTGGGTTTGTGTTTTTATAGTGAAAAGTGGCATTTAATTGCCTATTGTCGCCTTAGAAACGATTATAGAGATTTCAGGACCGACCGAATTGCTAAAGTACAAATAACTAAAACAGCTTATAAATATTCGAGCCACCCCAGTTTGAAAGACTATTTAGAAAAACTCACACAGAGTACGGAACTTTATAAAGTGGTGATCAAGATAGATCATTCCATCTATAGATATCTCACCAATACTAAATACATGATGGGCTTTATCAATGAAATCAAAGAGGAGGACTACTATGTAATGGAGTTCGCTACCGCAAGTATTGACTATTTCGCTCGCTGGATGCTTATGCTGGACAGTAGGGTGGACATCTTGGCGCCCGAATCGTTAATTTATCGTGTTAAGGATCTCGTAGAGGATTTGCATAACAAGTATCAATGATTCCTCACAAGTATTCCTTATGCCTGCCCGTATAGTTACAGATCTGTACATTAAGTAGTTCGTTGATGCGAAGGGCAACCTTAAGTCCAGCCTTTCTACTGCCTTTGTAGGCAATAGGTATCTTTTTGCCATCCTGCGTAACTAGAAATACAGCTACAGTAGTCGCATTGAAAGTAGCGCCGCTACTTACATCAATAAGCGAAGCATGAAGCGCCCCCGAATCTCCTCTATATAGATATATTTCCTTTAATGCTGGCAAAACTCTCCATCTACCGATTTTGAGTCCAAGGATAGACCAGTATCGCTTGTATTTGTTTTTCAGAATACTATATTGGAAACCTTGATGTGCACTGAGTAATAAGGCATTAACGCCTAAAGAGATGAGGAATGCTTTCATCAAATAAGTTCTGGGCGGCTCAAGATAAAAGGCGGGTATGGCTATGATGACAGAAGCGGCGATTCCCATAATTCTTAAGAATATAGGAACCGTGAAAACCAATATTGACTTGAACATATTAAGAGGATTTAGTGATCAGTCTACAATTTTATAGTTTAACTTCCAACCTGCTTTGGTAATAGATTCATTGCTTACAAACCATACCAATACTTGATGTGTTCTAGATACGACCGTGGGTGGTATACTACTTCCCGAAAACTTAGCGATAAGGTAGTCGGGAATCGTTTTGTCCCCATCAAAAATCCAAACAAAATCGGTATTTGCTTCGGTATCCATTTCGGGGAATTCTATTTGTATCCTCTTGCCCATAGGTGCATTGATTTGCCATTTACAGGTAGATTTATTTGCATAGTTGTCTGTACCACTTCCGTCTTCTATAGTGCCAGAACTTTGTTCATAGTGTCGATTTTCATTGCAATATAGAGTACTTGAGTCTATGGTTTCTACAAAGTATGTCAAACTAAGGTTTTTGGGCATCTTTTTCGGGTTAGGAAAACTAATTTTTGCAAAACCTTGGGGGATGCTCAGTCCTCTGCGCAAAGTGCTCAGTGGTCCCCTGTAATACGCTGAATCTTTGGTGTTTATTTGTATCAGTGCGGAGGCGTACTTGTCATTAAAATTCGGTGCAGAAAGATGTATGTTTTGATAACTCCCATAAGGTGCAATTTCCCATGAGCTAAGACTGTTTTTGCCTTTATGTATCAGAATGGATCCCTTTGTGCTGGTGGGGTTGAAAAATAGGCTTCTGTTTTCAGGTTTGGTTAGGTACTGCAAAGCCCTGTTCAGGTTTACCATACCAGAGCCCAGTTTGCCTGCATAGGAAACATTTTGTTTTTCCAAAGGTTCTGTAGTATTGAACAGCGATTCAATAATCAGCTCATTATTGGCTGAAGGAGCTGCCAGTTTTAAAACCGCAATAGCACCTGTTACCAAAGCTGTAGCGGCAGAGGTGCCATCCCCGTAAGTGAGGTCAGTATCGTTAAAGGAGGTTGCTGCCAATACCTTATCACCAGGTGCGCAAAGGTCTGTCCGCATGCCATAGTTTGCGATCTTTGTTTTGTGAAAGTTTGTATCAATGGCAGTTACCGCGATAACACCAGCCATTGAAGCCGGGGGGTATACTTTCTCCATGTTTAGGTTTCCTACAGATCCAATTACGATGATTCCTTTCTTTTGTGCTTCTGCTATGAGTGAGCGTTCTTCTAAAGAAGCGGTTCCGCCACTCCAGGCACAACAAATGATATCAGCTCCTTGATCAATGGCATAGCGAATGCCCTTGTAGCCATCAGCCAAATAGCCATTTTGTGCCTGATCACTCAATACTTTGACAGGCAGGATTTTTACAGAATTTAAGGATGAGTTGTCACAAGCCCTATTGAGGACCATCAATATGGTGCTAGCGATCATGGTGCCATGATAAAACGCTGATTCGCGGTCTTTGGGTATGTTTACATTTCCATCGTTGTCAGAAATATCCCAACCATTGATGTCGTCCACGTAACCATTGTTATCATCATCTTTGAGGTTATCGGTAATTTCCCTAGGGTTTTCATAGATATGTTTTTTTAAAATTTCATGACTCAGCCTAAAGGCATCATCTATTACCGCTATGGTAATGGGCTTCATGGTTTTGACAGTTGTTGTTATTTTAGGAATATGCAATGCCGTATAAGCCCAATAGCTTGTGGAGTCTATATAGGAGGTTTGTTGCGCATTGATAAACGGTAAGAAGCTGTATAATAGATAGAAGAGAAGCCTGTGATTCATTGAAAGGTAATGAGAAGTTATGAAAAAGTCCCACAAGGAAGCCGAAGCAAATCTTGTGGGACTTTATGGGGTTGATGTACTTTATTGCTTGATGATGACGTGATTGTGCATAGGCATCTGGCTGATGGTAAGCGTTTGTGTTTCGGTACCACTCTTTTCGCCTTGTGAGTGTGGAGAAAGCCCAGGTCCAGTAGAGCCTCCGGTATGCATTGCAAACCTACCTCTTAAGTCTGGCAATCCAAAGGTTGTTCTGCCATCACCACCATACATGGTGCCTACGAGCGAAAACAAAGCGGTGTTTTGTGCTATGGACATGAGTTGTCCATCACAAAAAGCATATCCTCTTGGAGGGAAATTGCCAGCGAACAACATAATCTCTGCGATAAAAGTATCGTAGCCATTACGGGATGGGAATACACCTTCTGTTGCAATACAATAGTTTACACACAAATATGGAGGAAGAATAGAGAAGGGTTGGCTACCTCCAGCTACGCTTGAAGAAAGTACGAGGTCTTTTGCGATCCAGTTGGTACCATCGTATGTTAGCAAATTACCAGCAGTGCCCACCGGTAATTTTTTACCCCAACGTAATGTATCAGAAGCTTTGATGTTTTTAGCCAATGAACCTGCGAAGATCGGATCTGTTTCGGTTTTCAAATACCCAGCATCATTGGTAAAGGTACTTACCTTCGTTGGCTTGTTTGTCAAGTCGTTGTAGTTGCCACTAAAGCCATTGCCAGCTGTTTTTGCATACAATGCATATGGTACGCTTAACAGTTGGGTACTCCCTAGCAAGACATAAGCACTGCCGCCCGCCAAGTCAAGTTCTGTTTGTAAAAAGTAACTATTGGTTCCCCAGGCTATAGTACTAAAGTTTCCGCTTACCAAAGTTCCTTTGCCTATTTCTAGAGAAACCAAACCGAATTCATTGGTAGTTGGTGCTTGTGTCTCTACATATACCGATGTACCTGTAGCCGTACCTTGCAAGATACTAAGGCGCAAACTTATTTTTTGATTTTGAATAACTTGTCCCGTTGCATTGCGAATGACCGATTGGTATTTAAATGCTTCAGGGCTTTGTGCCCAAAGATTTTGTGCCAGTATTGAAATAGAAAAGAGTATTGTAAAAAGTTTTTTCATGAGACTACTGCTTAATGATCTTAAATGATTTTTGTTCTTTATCGCTTTTAGTAATTTTTAAAATATAGGAGCCTGCCGGCTGAGTTTCCATATTGATCCATGAGGTCGCATTGCTGATCAGACCAGCTGTTATTTGAATGCCGTTCACATCACATAAACTATAAGCCAAATGCTCTAAGGATTGCTCTTGAATCGATACCTGTAGCGAGCTGCTCGTTGGATTAGGATATACAAACACATTTACGTTTAATTCCGTGGTCGAATAGTTGGTCACTACACTGAGTGTAGGCTGTTGCATGCCTTGTGTAGCTATGCTGTTGCTTGATTTGTGTGTTTCTGTAGCAGGTTCTCCAAGTGTCCAGCTTACAATAGCCGATGAGCTCTTGTAAGTATCACCGCTCGTAGCAACTACTTGTTGTGCATATGCTCCTAAAGATATAAAGGAGAGCACGATAGTATATTTAAGCATGTAAAATAATTTTAGTATGTATTGTCTGTAAAAGTACTCGTTTTCAATTTTTTTGCAAATGGCTCATTTGGCGGAACGAAAGGTGGGGACTGACGTTACTTGGATATTATTTTTTTGACTGACTATTTAGTCGTTTGGCGCGTAAAAAACAGACACCCATCGCCGAGGGCGGAGGGTGTCTTTCATGGAAATAGGAGGGGGAATATGACGTTTTAAAAAATCAGGCTAAAAGTCCTACATTAAAGGTTATAACTATACTAATAGAGAAGGTCAAGGCCTAGGGTCTAATCTCCATTAAAACTTCTAAACACGTTATAATTAGAAAGAGCGACAATTGTAAAATGGGTTAGGCTGTGTTTTTGCATTGTAATCACTATTGTCCTTTTCTATAATCCAAAGATGCAACAAGTCTTTCTCAACGAGTGAGAAAGAAAATATAGTTGTAATTTTTTTTCACTACCGTCAATCTATAATTTTAAAGAGATATTATGTTACTTTATCGTGTTTTATTTTATATTGCATATAGT
>CAMFLX010000186.1 GCA_945957555.1 uncultured Cytophagales bacterium | reverse complement strand
TTTTGAGGGTTTGACAACTTAAAATAGCTAGGAATGACTCCTATAGGGAAACCGTCTATTTTATTTAAAGAATTAATAAGAGCAAGGTCAGCAAATGCCGCAGTTCCATAAGTTTCTAATTTTTTATTTTTTAGTTTACATAAGCTAAGGGTCTTTGTATTAGACCACCAATACCGTCCTCCAACAATAGCAGCAATAAGTGGCAACAAATAAAAAAAAATTAACATCCAATCTAAATTATTTAAAAAACCTACTAATTCGACACCTATTTTTTTAGGTATTTTTTGACTTATATCCAAATAAAGATGCCATATATTATATAACCCCCACAATGCATTACCTACGATAGAAGTAAGCAAAGGTAGGGAACGTCTTGTGAATTTATATAGCATAACCGTACTCATTAGCAGTACGGTAGGCACAGAGGTTGCAATCACGGCAGCCATATAGCCACCTGTATAGGGTTTAATAAAAGGGTATAATGAATAAAACCCTAAATAGAGAATAATAAAAGGCCAGATGCTATGTATAAATGACAGGGTCATTAGGAAATCTCCACTACAAGGCTTTCTTTATTTTTAGGGAATAATACTTCAGTCACGACTCTTGCTCCTGTTTGAGTTCGATGCAATTGCAAAACGATATCGATGGTTTGGTATAAAAGCTTTGCTATCCCCAAACTATTACCTCCAGCTAATTGTATATTCTGCGGAATTGCTGCTGTTAAGGCTAAATCGGGAGTGTTGGCATGTATAGTGCACATAAATCCCGCATGACCAGAATTTAACATGCGTATTATTGGAAAAGCATTGGCTACTGAAACTTCTCCTGCAATAATCATATCTGGTCTACTTCTCAGTAGATGGTCAATAATAGCTGCATAATCAATCGCTGGATTGGACTCATTGCGGCTCACAATGTAATTTTTTTGATTAACATGCGGGATATCTAATTCACGGGTATCCTCAACCGTTAATATTCTAGTTTCGCTAGGAATGTAATTAATAAGCCGATTTAAAAAAGTAGTTTTACCAGAACTGGTCCCTCCCGAGACAATTACATTAGCTCCTAAGATGATACTTTGTATTATTCTATCTTTTAAGGCTCCTTGTAAACCAAAATCTTCTAAGGATAAGGATACTTGTCTTTTTAATCGAATAGAAACTGATATCTCTTGATCAACATTTTTGCCCATCATCGCCTCAAATCGATGGCCTTCTGGTAAGGCGGTGGATATTCTGGGTTGATTCACAGTATGAAAATTCACACCCGATTTATTGGCCAGTACCTGACACAACAAATACCAGTAATTATAATCAAGATGAGGAGCAGGCTCAAATCGATAGCCAGACCCAGCAATTTCTAGACCCACTTGCCCAGGCCTCACCACAGATAGCTCTACCAAATTATCAGTCTTTAGCAATGGCCACAAGGGGATTAACATTGCTCTTAGGGCTGCATCTTCTCGGTCTAATTCAGAATACCTTAATGCCATACACCTGCTTCTTCACGTCCATCAGGATAAGTCGTTATTGTGCGATGCTGAGTGCCCCAAATATCATTGCCATGCTTCCAGAATGATCCGCTTTTATGACCAATTACTACATTTCGAGATTCTGTTCTGCTGCTACATTCATTAGCCTTCATCAAAATTGGATCTCCTGGACCCACATTATGTTCATATTTAGTGCCATCTGGTCTTTCATACTTGTGTATCTGCCGTGTTCTAATGCGTCTGAAACAACCTTCAAAATAGGATTCTCCAGTGGCCCGAGTTTCAGTTTCAACAAAGGTATAGGGAACTTCTCCTCTGCTCCCTCTTACTTTGGCTGGATCAATAATAATCTTTCCCTCTTCCCCCTCAATGTATAGAGCCAATTTTGGAATAGAAGCTCTGGTTTCATCATTGTGTTGATAACCATTTATCTCTGCTTGATGTGGCAAATAGCTTTCAGAACGAATACAAGGACTTACAAATTTCTTTTCAGCACCCATCGGAAAATAATAACGTTTTCTTAAATAAGAGCAGGAACTTACTAAATCATGTAAATAATTTCCTTCACACCCTTCGCGCGTAGAACTGAGTTGTTTGCTTTGGGCTGGCTCACATTCATCCGTTATGAATTTTGATCCCTTAGAGGTTTGAATTTTTCGTCTCACCATTTTAGTCATAGAACCCTTAGATAAATTGACAAAAGGCCTACAGCCGGTTTCAACAAATTCATGAGTAATGGCTTGACCAACCTGATGACAGGGTAAAACTTCATGCTGAACACCATCAATGGTAAAAACTGAGCGTTTTTGCTCAAAAGAAATACTATTTGGAAAATCGTGAACCAAACCACACCCTTCTGTTGTTTGAATTATCGGTATTCTGGGTGCATTAGCTGAGGCATGACATTCTTGAACGACTTTTCGGGTATTGTTAAAATTATAATATACAGTTTCTATTTGGCGAGAAGCCATGCCTGCTTCTAAATCTACTGCTGGGGCACAATTGCTAGGTTCATCTATAAATGGGTAGGGTCTGCTCGTATCAACATATACGGCTTCTCCTATATTATGCCTGTTATTATCTCTATCAAACCAATACTCTTGGTATCTGGAATACGCTTTTCGTTCACCTGTATTAATTTCATCTGTACAGGATTCGCAGAGATAATCTTTCATGATTGGATACATTTCTAAAGAATCCGAACATTCACCTTCATCCTGTACAACGCCATTGGCCAGCCTTTTACATCTGTTTTGAATAATAATGCGTTCATGCACTCTATCAATACGAGGCCTGCATCCTTCCTCTGTAATGTCATGTGTAATTTCGGGCTCTTCCTCTTCTTCAGCAGGTGCATTAGGCGCTGCTTGAGCAACATCACCGAGTTGAAAAGCTGAGTCTGCTACGCGCGTAGCCTGCGGAGTAGGTTCAGAATTATTCACACCAGTCCTAGATCCTCTTTGAGCACTGCTTATGCCAATATCTGATGCCGCCATACTGCTCTGTTGAACACCACTCCGAAAACCAGAACTCGAGGTGCCAGAGCCTAGGGGTATGCTATTCCCTGCGGCAGAAGGTGATCCTAATCTATGGGTAGCTTGAGTGCTATTTCTAGCGCTAGCTGGTGTACTACCCATACTTCCTCTAACTGTAGTATTCCCCTCTCTCAAAGACGATTGTCTGCTACTCTGTTGAGCATTAGATCCTGAACCAAAAGTTGAAATACCAGAACTCAGTGGTATGTTATTCCCGACAGCAGAGGTTGGTCTTGATATATTAGTTAGTTGGCCATTATTTCTAGTGTCAGTAGATATACTGTCAATACCAGAAGCCCCATTGTCAAAACCGCTCCCTACTGTAGCATCTTGTCCTGTTCCATCGGACTGACCAAAAGACCCATTCGTACCTTGTACATTAGATTTACCTAGGTTTCTATTAGAACCATAGGCGTTAATTTCTCGTTTCTTTGAACCTGTATTTTTTAAAGATTGACTTTCCCCTATTTTGTTTTTAGAAGATACATTATTTTTTCGGATATCAAAATTTAAATCTGCTTCAGAGTTGGTCAAAACATGACGGCCATTTTCCTTTGGATTATATGCAGTTTTTTTCTTTTGCATTTCATCTTCATCTAATTTTCCAGAGTGCAAATGCTCAATTGCTTCAAGCAACATTAAGGGATCACCACTAATGGGAACCTGTTGATTTATTTTGAGTGGCACTTTGTCTGTTTTAAATACAGAAATCATAGGCTTTTTAAAGACCACTTGTACTTTCGGATCTAAAGTGGAATTTAGGCCCGTCCATACTACTTGAATCAAACTATTTTTAGAATCTTTAAGCTTAACAATACGTGCTTGGCCGACTAATTGTGCATTCTGATCTTCTTCAAAATCTACTAAGTGCTGTATAGAACCGATCCATATTTTGTCGCTGGGATTGTCCAACAAAACAACTTTCTGAGACTTGTCAAATTGTGCATAGGCTATACTGGGTATAAGCAAAATCATTAATAAAATTTCTTTCATCTATTTTCCTCTGTCATAGGTTTTCTTAAGACAATATCGGTTTGCGGAATGATCTGAATCCTTGAGCCCGCAGGTATTGATATAATGGGACGCAAATCTATATTTTGTTTAATCACTTCGGAAGTGACTTGTCCTAAATTATTGGCCAAAACATTACCAGCATTATTAAGGCCAGATTTCCACCATTCTTGGCAACAGCCTTGATTTTGATTAATGCCCGCTTGTGCTAAAGCGGAAATTCCAGAAACAATAAAAGCTCCACCATAACGTTCAAAAGTACGGTTATCGACATCACCAATAAAACCACTACGACCCATTTGATCACTGGCAATTGCGTTGGTTAATAAAATACTGGCGCCATCTGGCCGTATAGCACGTGTACATGAGACTGGCAAACGCGTTTCACCTGTTTGGGAAAGCTCTTGATAACAACAAATGATCTTTGTGTATGCAGGTAATAGAATAAATTTTCCATTTGGACTTAAAACGTCCTTATCTACTATTGCAATGACTCTTCCTGGAATTTGTGAATTCACATTGTCTTCTAATACCGCATTAATTCGCATATCTGCGGTTAAAATTCGAGATCTATCTACTGGAAATGTAGAGATATCTTCGGGCAAGGGTCTTTCCCATTGTTTATAATCTGGATCTGAAACTCTATACCTATTTGCAGTTTTATTGTTAGCGTACACTCTTCTTGAAGCTTGTTGACGTTGACCTCGTAATACTTTAGCCCGATCTTCCCTTAATAGGGGTTCTGTAGCAGGAAAAATCACCGGTGTTATAATGGGTGCTTTTGTAATCTCGGGCACTATTTCTTCAACGATAGGTGGAGGCGGAGGAGGTGGCTCTGGGGCTAAAGTATACAAATTTTTAGCTAGGTCTTGTACTTGCGAAGAACGGTTTGAAAGAATAGGTTTTTTCCCTTCTTCGCACCCCGTCAATGCCAATGTTAGTAACAACACCATAATGCTTCGCATGATTAATCTCTTAACTTTTCGAAGGGTACACACAAGTGACTTTTTGTCCAGATCGAAGTGTAAAAACCCCGGTGGCCTGAGCAACCAATTTCGTGCCTTCCCTATTGACATTAATAGGTGTGTCGACCCCATCAATTACAGAATAAATAGTCGGCAAGCTTTTAGAACCCATATCAGATCCATAGTCAAACCAAGTACGGATCCCATCGGTATAAACACGTTCGGGTGCTATAGATTTGTCTCCTGACATAGAAAAACAAAAATCTATTTTTGCCGGATCAAAAGCAACTTTATCCAAATAATCTGCTTGTTCAAATAAATCTTTAAATTCATTTAGGGATTTGGAACCAGTTTTAACAAATTTTGGGGCTGGAACACGAACCAATACTTTAATATCACTGATATTTTTTGAGTTATACCCTTCTGAACGTATATAGAAACTATAGACATGCCCACTTTCACCAATTGCTGTAATGTTAGAGTCCATGCCTATGTATTCATTAGGCCGAATCATCAAAATATTGGGTTTTGGTTTCGTGATTTGGTAAGCATTCTCATCTCCGATATTAATTTCTTCAATTTTTTCCCAGATTGGGAATTCAACAGTAGTCGTCATATATTCACGGGTAACCAACTTAATCACTTCTCTGGGGTTATAGTTAACTTGATAAACACCTGAACCTGGACTTGCATTATCCCAAGCATGTTGTATAGCACCCAGAGGTAAAGATTCTTGCCTATTGATCGATGGGTATTTTCCAGCCACCTGCGCTTCCACATCGGGATTTTCTGTCACTGGAACAATATCCGGTTCTAATACCACAGATTCAAAATTATTAGCTAAAACAGAGGTATTAAAAAAAATGAGTATTAACAATATTTTTTTCACAATGGATTCCTACTGGATTGATTAGAAACTGTATAATGACTGACACTAAAACCTATGGGGTTTAGATATTGATCCTCTAAGTTAACCGCCCGCTCTACACATTCAGCCGTAATCGTTGAAGTCCAATATCCATGGTTTTCCGTACCCGTTTTGGGATCCCGATCTATAGATTCCCATTCTACTAGCCATACATTAGGGGCCGAAGGTCCCACACTAGCACTATTTTTAATAATCACAGAACGGGTTATACCTCTTTGTTTAAATTGTTCATAAGGAGAATTTTGCCCACTCATTTGTGCTTGAAATGAATGTCCTAGCTCTTCAGTTGAAAACCAATAGGCTTTTTGCCAACGAATAGACTCAGTTTGAAAATCAAAAACTTCTCTCAATTCAACATATTGACGCGCCAGTGTCTCCATTAACAGATCATAACCACGCATACCTTTTTCTAAAGGTTCAATATGAACCACTTGATTTACTTTATCCTGAGTACTAAATAGCATCGGTTTGATTTCTTTTAAAGGCAACATTGAGAAAATAACAGAAATGCTTGCTATATTTGTTAAAAATAAAACAATACACGCAATACTCGTAGTTCTAGCGACCCACCAAATGGCTCTATAGCTTTGTCCTGTATCTTCCATTACAACCATTTTCCATTCACATAAAAAGCGCTGGTATGACAGGTCGAAGCACAAGGGCTTTTAATTAATTTATCACTCTCTTTTCCAAAAAAGGTTTTTTGAGCACAACCCATCAGCATTACAACAGATAATACTACTATCATTTTAAGCATCATTATTCCCCCTAAATTTATTTCGAATATTTTCATAAGCCAAATTACTAGCACTCATAACATTTCCGCCCATTCTACCCATGTACCTTCCCATTCCTTTCGCTACAAATGCTCCAAATGTTGCTGCCGCGCCTGCAATCATACCCGAAACACCCAGTCCATCTTGACCACCGCCTATAATATTTGAGGCGATAGCAGGTGCTTTGAGTTGAAAGAAGCTCGCAACCAATCCTAGAGCAAATAAACTGCAAAAAGGACCTGTAAAAGACATAAATTTATTCACTACCCCTGAATCACCATTCATCAAATGTAGTGTATGAATAGCAGAATCCACAGCTACCAGAGTGATGCTCATAGCTATCACAGAAATACAAATAGTTAAAACACCTTGCAAGACCACTTTAAGACCGGCAAATGCATGCGATCGAGTGGTATAAAAGGCTGCTGCTATAATTAATAAAGGGGCTAAAGAGCTAACCACCAACAATTTAAACAAATATTCTACGGTAAAAACCATAAAAATTGCCCATAGGAAAACAAAAGGTAATAATAAAATCAAGCCTAATATTTTTGGCAATGGGTTCCAACCAGTATCTCCATAAATGCGTTCACAAAAATTTGCAACATTTAATATGGAATTTTCAACAATCTCTAACAATCCATTGAGATTACTCACCGGATGTCCCTGTTGACTCGCTCTCATAATAGTAGAAAGTAGGCTGACAGTAGCTTCATGTAAGGGACTATAGACATATTCCCAAAACAGTCCATGTCCCCTTAACAATAAGGTGATTAATGAAAAAATCAATAAGGGCTTAAAAAACCGTTGCAAATTAAGACTCGGTTTTAAAATGCCATGATGAATAAGATTCCATACTAGCCAACACGCTACAGCTGCTTGAAAAATTGATAAAGCATTAGGTGCCAATACATTAAATAATCGAATTGCATAAGATTCTGCTGCTTGATTGATGGGTTCTAACATGGCACATGAAACGCACATTAAGGCCTCCTTTCTATTGGCTTATAGGCCATAGCGGTGCCTTGAGTGACTACAGCGGCATCTAATTCCAATTGTTGGGCTAACAATTCCCGGTGATGTGTCATTTCTGTAGCCATGAGGGATAATAATTTGTTGGTAAGCACTAAATCATCATGAATAGTGGGAGAACGTATGGCTTCAGCGCCTAATTCTGCAATTTTTCTTTGTGTGTTTCGAAGTGAGTGTTTCTTTTCTCCAGCCAAAGCTAAGCTATTAGTGGCTGCACGTTCTATAGCATCGTTTCTGAACTTTTTAATTTCTTCAAGCTTTTCATAAGAAACAGTCCCTGTTTTGGAAGGGTATAGTTTTGTGTTAAGAAATTGGTTAATTTCAGGCAGTTTAGAAGCACCGTTATATCCAGATAGATGAACCAATGAAAAGTTATCTGCCTCGGGTGAACCAAATCCATCTAGATACACACCCCACTCTCTTGCACTATTGTTTAATTGGCTTAATTGATCTAATTTTCTGCCACCCAACTGGCCTTTCATCGTTTCTAGGGTGTCTGACATGCTTTTAAATTGTTGGAATTGTTTTTTCGCCTCAGTTAATAAACTGGCAAATCTTGGTGCATTGGTGGCATCAAAAACGATAGCACCGGCTCCAAAAGCCATCGGTGAAAATAGCAACCCGATTATAGAGATAAATTTAAATATTTTTCTGTCCAATTTTCCATTCCCCATTGTTGTTGCAATTCTCTAACTAAGCGTACTGGTTCAGAACCTGAACGATACAGTTGTAATAAGGGTCCAAGACCTGACAAATCAATGTCTAAAATAACAGATTCATTCAACTTTTTAACCAATACTGAACGTTTTAACGTTCGTGAAATCCTACTCGTACCTTTTATATATTCCCATTCAGAATCCGTTAAATTAAACATTTCATAATCCTTTTTTTCAGCTGCAAAATTTTGAAATAAAAAACGAGTGGGACATTGTTGCAAAATAATAGAACCAATGCCAGTAGCAATAATCGATTGAGCATCTTGAAAGCATACATTAATAGAACCTCTGAGTTTACGATGCTCAAAAAATAAGGTTTCAACATTTTTTGCAAAAACAGGATCGGATAGCATAGGACGCGTTTCATCAATAAAAATCAAATGGGGGGAAGCCAGTTGTCTTGCGGTACTGCGAATACGGTGCATTATATAATGGGTTACCGCGGCAGAAGTTTCTGGAGAACCCAGTACATCGGTCATTTCGAAGGAAACCAAGCTATCTGACTCCATATCTAAAGCATCAAAAGCATTGTTCCCCTGCATACCATTAAACCAACGTGCAAGGGGTTTGTCCCCCACCCATTTGGCAAGACCTGTACGAACAGCTGATCCAGCACCCACAACCGATTCAAAAATATTAGATAAGACACGCTCTTCTTTAGGAATTCTAAAAAGAATATTAACTGCATTGGACACTTGCTCATGGCTTTCATCATCAGAACAACCCGATAACAATAACAAAAACTCTTGCAAAAATGCTTTGTTGGCATCCGATTCTTCACATATGAATGGATTTAAAGGAACGCCAGAAGACAAATCTACATAAGTTCCACCCATTGACTGAGTAAAAATGCGAGTTCCATTATAACGGTCAAAAATATAAGCCCTTAGATTTTTATGGCTTAAAGCACCGCCAATCAAATGTTGGTATAAAGTTGTTTTTCCACTGCCTGTGGGCGCGACAACCAAACTATGTGCTAAAGCTTCTGGCTCCTCACTAATATGCAATTGTAAAGAGTACGCGCCGCCTGTTGGCGTCCTAAATAGTCTTAAAGGACCATCGCCCCAATCACAACGCGCTAATCCTACCGGTTCTTTATCAAAAGACATTAAATAAGCCAAATTATGAGATAAGGGATGAGAAGGTCGTAAGAAATGATCTAAACCTGGAAACTGGCTACGCCAGATCCATTCTGCGCCCATCGTTTCAACAATAGGGGCACAGCCATAAGACCTAAAAATTCGTTTGACATCACTCAGTCTCTTCTCTAAATCCGTTTTATTTGCAAAAATAAAAACAGATAATTGAAAATCATACAGACTCACTTCTTTTGCATTTATCATGTCGATGGCATTTTCAAACTCGGCATCCGTTTCTCTATTTTCAAACAAAAGTTGTGATTGTTTTCTTTGATAC
>CAMFLX010000185.1 GCA_945957555.1 uncultured Cytophagales bacterium | reverse complement strand
GAGTGGGACATCAAGATTGATTTGCCTATTGCGCAATGATTTAAAAGCAGAACTCAGGAATGTGGAGGCCGAATATAATAAGACCGGAAGAGAAAGAAACAAGTTGACGATCTTAAACAGTAAGTCAAAGTCTTTTTCGCCCGTTTCGGCTTCCAGTCCGAAATAGGAGGGAAGTGAGAAAAGCATGATATTGCCAAATGCAAAACCTGCTACGCCAAGCTTGTACCAAAGACTGCGATCGGTTTGTGGTTTGAGGTGTTGTTTTACGTTTTCAAGTGTAATCTCTGGTTCATAACCGATCTTGGAGAGTAGATACACCAACTCTTTAAGGCTGATTTCTTGTGGGTTGTAGTTAATATAGATTTCTTTTTTCACAAAGTTCACTTCGGAGTTCAGCACGCCTTTGTGAATCTTATACAGGTTTTCCAAAAGCCATATACAAGAACTACAGTGTATGGCAGGGGCATTAAAACTTACCTTGCAGAGTGAATCGCTACGGAAGTCTATAAGTTTACTGGCAATCTCCTCATGATCTAAGTAAGCGAAAGCATCTAGTTTCTTAAAGTTTTTCTGGGCAGTACCCGCTTCTTTATCTATGGTATAGAATTCCGCAAGATTGTTTTCTTTTAGGATCTGAAAGACCGATTTACAACCCTCACAGCAAAAGTGTTTATGATCAAACAAGATAGGGCTATCGTTAGCCTCTGCACCACAATGAAAGCACTTTTGTATTGTATGATCGCCTATGTAAAATGCCATACCTCTGGTTGTTTTGTAATATTCAAAATTACCACTGGAGGTCATTCTGAAAAATGATATAAGTTAGTATTATGAATGATATAAGTTTAAAGCTGAAGGCCGAAAGTATAAAGCTTAAGGCTCAAGGCAGTCTTATATATTTGTGATTAGAGTCTAATAACTTAGTTTTTGAAACTAGATTATTTACTATATTTTTATCTGTCTTACAATTTTGGTCGTATGTTTAACTTTTTTAAGAAGAAAATAACACTTAAGCTTATATGATATTGGATTCTGCCCTTAACTTGCCAGATCCAGCATGGTTCGTGTACGATACTTTGACGGAATCTGAAATAAAGAAAACTGTTGAATATCTTAAGCAGGGCTGTTATATGTCTTATACTTATGCAGGATACAGTTGGTGTCGATTTAGGTGTGAACATAGTCAATTAGGATCCAGAGAGCAAACGGATGGATTTTTTCTTTGGCCAGAAAAGTTTTGGCATTATGTGGAATCTCACAAAGTGAAATTGTCCGTAGAGTTTTTAAATGAAATTAAAAAAGGCAAAGCGATGCCTACTTCGTTTAATTCAGAATTTGATTTAGATACCACTTGGTGGATGAAACAAAAAGGATTAAATCAAAACAGAAGCAGCTTTTTAACACTAGATTCAAAAGGCTGCCTTTTGATTAGGTTTGATGAAAACGCTGATATCATTGGCCAAATTAAATTGAGAAGTTTAAAAATACTGAGATTAAAGAGCTTAAAGGAATAATTCTTTCAAAGGATTTACTTAAGATTAATTGTACATGGTCAACATATAATAAGCTGAAAAACAATTTGGTAAATGGCATAGAATTGAATTTCAAAGAGGATAATAATTGAAGTGCTGACATGGTTAATATCTTTAGTTTACCAATTAGGAAGTATTGAATAATAAGGGGGCACGTCAATCCTATCCTCATTATTAAATTTTTCATGGTAATGGTTTGACTTTAAGCTTAAAAAATTATGAGAAATAAGATTGATTATTATTTCGAAACAGATTTAAACGGTGTCACATACTTAATTGATAGTGTATACCCAAAGGTGTTTAGGACAGACTTTTCGGAGCCGGGTTTTGTGGTTATTGATTTTGGGCTAGCATGCAGCTCTGAGCACTTAAGGGCTGGTATGGTTTATCTGAAGGATCAATTAAGTAAAAAGCATTTGGCAAATGTTGGCAAAAAGTTATTGTACCAATGGATGGGGCGTTTTGACCAGCAAGAAACCACAAAATTCCATTTGGATAATGCCGCCGATCAGTCTTTTTTAATGTTGGGTTATGAGCCAACGGTCATCCAAAGTAAATTGTACTTTGCAGACTACGTGCAATTTGCGAAATCTATCAATGCCTCTGAGGAAGAATATTTTGAAAAGTATAACCCAATGTTTACAGATGGTGAAAAGCTTTTGAAGCCTTATGTTACGGAGGTAGAAGGTTTCCGCGAAGATACCTATAAAATTGTGCTCATGAATAACAGTAACATGAATCAAAAGGGGGAGACAATTGGCGTATTTCACAAAGCAGAAATTATTCAAAAAGATACCAGCAAAGAGCGCGTGATCAATTCTATGATGATGTATTCGGGTCATTTAGATGAGGAGGAAACGATCACATTAGAAACACAAAAGAATTTTATCACAACCCATATCATCAGTAAAAGATAAGACTAAACATTTTTCAATAAGAAAACTAAAGCTCATTTGTTCATCCTATTTGTGCCGTATTGGATCTTTCCACTTATCCTCAGCAATCGCCCACTTAATCGGTTTGTGAAATTTGTTTGGTTCTGTTTTTTGTGAACCAAATAAACTTGCTATATTTGTATCATTATGGAAGGGATTCATTTAACAGACAAACAAAAAGAGCTTATAGAACGCTTTGGCGTGTATAGCGAGCGTGAGGGATCGACGTCACCCGCACCCGCTAGGATCTTGGCGCTTCTTTTAGTAAGTGATGAGACTGAGTTGACTTTTGAGGAGATCTATCAAACCTTACAGATCAGCAAGAGTGCGGCTAGTAATGCCATCAATGCGCTATTGAATTCGGAAAGAATAGAGTACATCACCAAGTCGGGTGATCGTAAGCGTTATTTCAGAAGTAGTATTGGGCAGTGGGAGAAGGACTTCAGTAAAAAATTTAACAGATTATTTGAAGCGAGCAAGTTCATGAAGGAAATCTTAGAACAAAGACCGTCTACAACACCTGAGTTCAATAGTAAGATTCAGAGAGTGATTGACTTTATGGAGTTTTTACAAGGAGAACTTCCTGCGCTTTATAACAAATGGGAGAAACAATCTAAGTAGTTTTTTTTGACCACTTGGTTCTTTCAATTCAGAACTAATTAAAAATAAAGAAATCAAATGAATGTAAAAATGGCAAACAATTCGGTATTACTGGGTCTATTTTTGGTTTTTGCAGATGCAGGACTGATCAATGCCCAGCAAAATGAGTCTAAGGTTTTTTCTTTAAAAGATTGTATAGACTATACACTGGGTAAGAATCCTGTCAATACAGTGTATGACAACCAGATCAAGATTGCGGAGCGTCAGCAACAAGAGGGATTGGCAAGCTACTTGCCTCAGATAAACTTCACGGGTACTTTTGATGACAACCTTAAGCGTCCCGTTACGGTGATCCCAGCGGGGGCTTTTAGTCCAACAGACTTGAAGGTACAGTTTGGTAACCAATATGCTACAGCTTTGACCTTACAGGCAGATCAGGTAATCTACGATCAAAGTGTGATAGAGGGCATCAAAGCCAACAAGCCCAATATAGAGATGGCGAAGTTCAAAAAGTTGCGTAACGACGACGATTTGATCTACAGCACCGCGGCGGCTTACTACCAAGTCTTAATTTACAAGGAGCAATTGAAACTACTGAGTGAAAACGAAAAGAAGTTTACAGAGTTGTTAACAGTGCAAAAGCTTCAGTATGAGAAAGGGGCGATTACTCGCGTGAGTTTAAATAGGGTACAGGTGAACTTCAACAATATACAATCACAAAAGAAAGTAGCACAGACCAATTATGCTTTAGCGGTGAATAGACTTAAAAACACTATGGGTATAGAGCTCGAAAAAGAGCTTCAAGTGGCTGATTCTATTGATTATAATCAAGTGGCTACATTGCCAGGAGAAAACGATTTTAACCTTAAGAACAAGCCGGACTACCAAATTCTTGAGAAAAACGTGGAGCTACAAGCCATAGATCTAAGACGTAAAAAGGCTTCAATGTTACCAACCTTGACAGGCTATGCACGCTACGGTGCAAATGCCTTTGGCAATAGTTTTGAAAAGTCTTACAAACAGTTGTATGATTTCTCTGCGGTAGGCTTGAAGTTGAATGTGCCTATTTTTGGAAGCTTCAAAAGGTATAGCCAGATCAAGCAAAGTGAATTGAACTTGATCAATACCAAACAGAACTTGCTGGTCAACGCACAAACTCTAAAGTTACAGGTAGAAAATGCCAATACACAACTATTCAGCTCTTACAACAACATGCAGTCGACCAAAAATAATTTGGCACTTGCTAAGGAAGTATTTGACGATACCAATCTACAATACCAAAAGGGAGCTGTAACGCTGAGCGATTTCTTAAACGCAGATTATTCTTACAAAGAATCGCAGGCCAATTACATCAACGCGCTCTTGAATTTCCTGATTGCGAGGATCGATCTGGAACGCTCTAAAGGTACCATTAAACAATTTGCTAGTCAATTATAAAATCATCATTTACAGAACTCTACGAATATGAAACGTAAACTTATCATCATTGTATCCATAGTGGCAGTATTGGCCTTGGTTGGATTTAGATTGTTCAAAAACAAACAAACTTTGAACGAAAAAAATAAAGTTGTAGATCGTTCAGGTGTTACCGTACCAGTGACGGTTGCCCCAGTTTTTGAGGCCCCAGTTTCCGGGAAATTCTCCGTACCTGCAGTTGTTGAGCCAGATCATACTGCTAATTTGAGTATCAACGCAGCTGGGAGATTGCAAAACCTTTCCATAGAATTGGGCACCATGGTTGGTAAAGGACAGGTTTTAGGCTCAATAGACAACAGCTTGAAATACTTGAACTTGGAGTCGGCACAGTTACTCGCCGATAAGTATGAGGCAGACTATAAGAGAATCAAAGACTTGTATGAAGGCAAAGCCGCTACTGAAGTAGACTTTAACAACGCCAAATACAATTATGAAAACTCAAAGACTCAGGTAAAGCAGATCAAACAGCAGATTGCGGATGGTCAAGTAACGGCGCCTATCTCAGGTATGGTCACTAAAAAGAACTTAGAAGCGGGTGAGTTTGTGAACGTAGGCACGGTGATCGGTACCGTGGTAGATGTATCCAGATTGAAGTCTTATGTTATGGTGAGTGAAAAGAACGTGTATAGCCTGAAAAAAGGCCTTACTGTAGCCATTCACACAGACATATACCCAGATAAGGTGTTCAAGGGTCGAATCAATTACATCAGTCCAAATGGTGACGAAAGCCATAACTACAAAGTGGGCATCGCCTTAGAAAACGATAGTAAAGCAAGCTTAAAAGGAGGAACCTTTATCTTGGTAGACTTTGACATACAAGGTGTTGGTACTGCACTGCAAATTCCTAAGGTGGCACTGGTAGAAGGCATTAAGAACCCATTTGTATACATTGTCAACAATAAGAAGCCTGAGACCAGAAAACTGGTGCTAGGCCGTGATTTAGGTGAGAATGTAGAAGTCTTGAGCGGTTTACAAGCAGGTGAATCTGTAGTGACCAGTGGACAGATCAATATTTCAGAAAGCAGCATCATAGAAGTGGTAACCACTAAATAACATACAAAATGTCTATAACCGAAATTTCAATCAAACGCCCCTTATTGATTTTGGTAATCTTCTTTACCTTGATCTTGTTTGGGTTCATCAGTTACAAAAGTTTGAACTACAATCTTTTGCCTAAGTTTGAGGCGAACGTATTGTCGGTGTCTACGACCTATAGAGGTGCTTCGGCAGATGAGGTGCAAAGTAGCATTACCAAGCCCATAGAAGATGCCATTTCTTCTATTGAAGGGGTAGACCATGTGAACTCCTCCTCTATGGAAGGTGTATCGGTGGTGATCATCCAACTGAAATCAGGGGTAAGTACGGTAACAGCGCAACGTGATGCAGAACGTAAGGTTAACCAAATGAAGGCACTGTTGCCAGCAGATGCGGATGATCCTGTGGTAAATAGGTTCAATTCTGAAGAACTTCCTGTATTGAGGATCAGCGCTTCCGCTAAAGTAGGACCTACAGAACTCTATGATTTGGTAGATCAACAAATCAAGCCTATCCTTTCCAATGTGGATGGCGTGGGTAGCGTAGTGCTCATCGGTGGTAACAAAAGAGAGATCCAAGTTGCTTTTGACAAAAACAAATTGGAAGCCTATAAGATCTCCGCATCGCAGGTGTATCAGGTCATGTCCAATACCAACCTTTCGTATCCTGCAGGGAGCGTGGAAAACGATCAGTCACGTTTCTCTATCCGTTTGGATGAGAAGTTTAAGACGGTGGAAGACCTTCGTAATCTGGTCATTACCCAAACCAAAGAGGGGGGGAGTGTGCGCTTGGGAGATCTTGCGAGTGTGATGGATGCACAGACCGAATATAAAACGGTGAACAGAATCAATGGTAAGCCAGGGATCGGTATTGAGATCGTAAAACAAGCCGATGCCAATGCGGTGTCAGTGAGTGATTTGGTCAAAAAGAAAATGGAAGACCTCAAGAAAATGTATGCATCCAAAGGGCTCAACTTTGAGATCGCCATAGATCAATCGGTATATACTTTGGCCTCGGCCGATGCCGTAATGCACGATTTGGTATTGGCGGTAATCATCGTGGCCTTGGTGATGCTCTTGTTTTTGCATAGTGTGAGAAGCTCCTTCTTTGTATTGGTGGCCTTGCCATCAGCCATGATCCCGACTTTTATATTGATGTATGCATTCGGCTTCTCTTTGAACCTCATGACTTTGATGGCGCTATCTTTGGTCGTAGGAATCTTGGTAGATGATAGTATCGTAATTCTTGAGAACATTTTCCGACACATGGAAATGGGTAAAGACCGCTTGACGGCTTCCATAGAAGGTCGTGCAGAAATCGGATTTACGGCAATAGCGATTACCTTGGTGGATATTGTGGTATTTGTACCTATGGCACTCAGTGGGGGTATGATCGGTAACATCCTGCGTGAGTTTTCCCTCGTGGTTGTATTCTCTACATTAATGAGTTTAGTCGTATCGTTCACACTTACCCCGCTTTTGGCCTCAAGGTTTGCAAGTTTGGTACATTTGTCTAAAGACAGCTGGTATGGCAAGTTCTTCTTAGGTTTTGAAAGCATTATTGAAAACCTCAAAGATGTCTATGGCAATATCCTTCGTTGGGCGCTGAGCCATAAGCGATACATATTGATCGGTATCTTGGTCTTATTCATTGCTTCATTTGCACTTATTCCCGCAGGTTTCATCGGTACAGCTTTCGTAAGTCCTTCAGATCGTGGAGAATTGAACATCTCATTGGAAATGGCCCCCGGTACGCCTCTTGCCCAAACCAATAAAATGGTTTTTGAAGCAGAGCAAATGGTGATGACTCATCCTGAAGTGGAAAAGGTGTTCTCCAACATCGGTACACAGTCTGGTAATGCCCTTACAGGAAATACTTCTACCTCTAACATTGCGGAAATCTCTGTGCGATTGGTAGATAAGAATTTGCGCAAGGTAAGTAGTGATGGTTTTGGTGAAATAGCGAGAAACGAGATCTCTAAGATTCCTGGGGTGAAGGTGACCGTAAAACCAACCAGTATTACGGGTAACAGTGATGCACCCATTCAGATTGCTTTGAAGGGCACAGACATGGATAAAATCTGGGTAGCAGCTAAGACCCTAAAGGGTATCATGCAAAAAACGCCAGGCACTGATTATGTTGAGTTCAGTACCAAGAATCCTCAGAGTGAGATTGATATCAAGATAGATCGTGATAAGATGAATATGGTGGGCTTGACCATTCCAGAGATCGGGGCTGCACTGCAAACCGCTTATCGTGGCAATGATCAACTGAAGTTTAGCGATAAAGGAGAGGAGTACAAGATTAATATGATTTCTGACAAGTCTGATCGTAAGGATATTGAAAACGTACGCAACATCACCATTCGCAACAGCAAAGGCGCTTATATCAAATTAGGAACCTTGGCTACCGTAGAAGAGCGTTTGGGTCAATCGGTATTACAAAGGTCAGATCGCTTAAATAGCATCAAGGTGACCGCCTTTACCGCTGGCCGTGCTGCAGGTACTGTAATTGCGGAAATCCAAGAGGCTGTTGCCAAAGCACAAATGCCTGAAGGTGTGATCGTAGACTATCAAGGACAGGCACAACAACAAAAAGATGCCTTCGGTAGCTTGGGTTTGGCGATGTTGATCGGTTTCTTACTGGTATATTTGATCATGGTTGCCCTGTACGAAAGTGTTCTATATCCATTGGTGGTTATGTTCTCTATTCCAGTGGCCTTGATCGGCGCTTTCTTGGCACTTGCGCTTTCCTTGGAAGTATTGAGTATCTTTGCAATCGTAGGATTGATCATGCTCATGGGTTTGGTGGCGAAAAACGGGATCTTGATCGTAGACTTTACCAATCACCTCAAAGAGCAGGGCTACTCACTTACCGAAGCCTTGGTTGAGGCAGGAAGAGAGCGTCTACGTCCGATCTTGATGACGACAGTAGCCATGATTGCCGGTATGTTGCCCATAGCCTTATCTACAGGTTCAGGGGCAGAAGTGAAAAACGGTATGGCATGGGTTATCGTAGGCGGTTTGAGTAGTTCACTATTACTCACCTTGGTTTTGGTGCCGACTATGTACTACATCATCGATAGACTCAAAGAAAAGTCTAGTCGCTTGTTTGCAAAGAAAAACAAGTAAAAAGAGAACATCAGTTTTATTTATAATTGCCCAAAATGTCCTCGGTGTTGTAATCGCATCGGGGACTCTTGGTTTTATTTCAAGAGCTGTATTTAAATCAATTTATATTATTCAGGAAATACTAAAGGATAGATGTTTTGAATACTAAGTCATTGTATATAATTTAAGATTTCAACTAAGAGGAATTTAGAATGGTAAAAGATGAAGAACTCATAGCCGCAGGGGTTACAATGGTTAAAAAGTACGGTGCCCTGTTTCCTGTGGATGAACTGTGTGCAATGATCAATATTTCTAAAAAGACCTTTTATGCACATTTCCAAACTAAAAACCATTTTATGGAGAAGATCATCACCTCTCTCATGCATAAGTGGAAACATGAGGCAGACTTGCACAGCGACTTCAAACATTGAATCAGAAACGCATTCCTGAGCATATTTATGTATCACTTGGAAGAGATCAGCCACTTTAACATGCACTTTTTTAGTGGTTTAAAGCTCAAGTTTCCTCAGGAGTACCTGTTGATCGACGATTATTTCAGACAAGTGAGACAAAAATTGCTCAAGATCCTCAAAGAAGGGCAGGAGAGCCATAAAGTGCGAACAGAATACAATTTGGAACTGTTTCTCGAAAAGGAGACAGCTTTCTTCGATTACCTGTGCAACCAAAACTATATTTTTGTATCTAAAGACGATTACGTAAAACTGCTAGAACTCTCCCTTGATGGTATTTTGATCAATGGACATTGAGTTTATTTGGGCAAAGAAATGTTTTTATGATTTTTAAAAGCAAAGAAAAAGAATTCATAAAGACCTAGTTTATTGCAATTACTCATGAATACTTCTACTATACTTCGCTTACTGTTTTTGGTCTTATTCCTGTGGATCGCTGTTTATCGTATGAGAAGAGATTTGGAGTTTGGACGGATCGTAAAAAACGAAAAACCTATTGAATATAGCAATTATTCAAAAAGGATAAGTTCGGGGCACAATAAATCTTATTACATCACTATTTATTATGCGCATCAAGAGTTTGAGTCTCATATCTCTAAAGAAGAATACGAGGCATTGGATAGAAATATAAAACCTAAATTGTTATATTGTGAAAAGTATAATGAGGTATTTACCTCAAGCGAAAGAGATTTGAAAATTATGTACTCTATTCTGATTTGTGGAGGTCTTCTTTTATTTTATTGGGGTGTTGATAGTAAATGGATGTCAGCAAAACTATAAAGCATCATGTACCGAAAATACAAAACAAGTAATGGTGATATGGGC
>CAMFLX010000184.1 GCA_945957555.1 uncultured Cytophagales bacterium | reverse complement strand
TTTGTATATTAAACGTCGCAAGTATGAATATTTATAGACTCTTATCTGTTTTAATTTGTTTTGTTCTAGCCCTAACTCCTACCAGAGCACAGCAACCGCTCAAAAACAACACAACGGACAAATACTACCAAAACGCCCTGGAACTGTTCCAAAACAAACAATATGCTGCCGCTGAACAACTTTTCGACAACTATCTCACTCATGTAGAGGTAAACAAACCATCCACCTTAACCATAGATGCAGAATATTACAGCGCTATATGTGACCTGTACCTTTACCATAGCAATGCTGAAACACGTATCTCTGAGTTTGCAAAAAATTATCCCCAACACCCAAAAACCATAAAGGCAAACTATGATCTCGCTTGTTTTTATTATAATGATAAAAAGTTTGCCAAAGCAATCTCATGTTTTGAAAAAGTAGATGCTGCTGGTCTTGACAAAAAAGAACTCATTGATTATAAATTCAAATTGGCTTACAGCTATTTGATGGAAAAGAACTACCCTAAAGCTGCGCTTTTCAATGATATCAAAAACACCGAAGGTGAATACAAAAAACCTGCGACTTACTATGCAGGTTTTGTCAACTATAAAAACGGAAGTTATACAGAGGCTGAAAACGATGTAAAGAGCCTTCTCGAAGACAAAGATTTTGCAGACCTTGTACCAGCTTTGTACATGAACATCCTTTGCAAACAAAAAAAATATGCAGAAGCCATTACCTACGCCAACAACCTAGATGCGAAAGGTGCCAAATACAAACAAGCCGATGATGTAAATCTTCTAACAGGTGAGGCTTATTACCAAACTAAAGACTATAAAAATGCTGTAACGAGATTTGAAAAAGTACCGAACATCGCAAAAGCTCAGGCTGATACTGCGTTCAAATATGGTTATGCTCTTTACGATCAGGAGCAATACCCAAGAAGTATAGAAGTACTCAAAAACATAAGTGCCAAATCTAGTACTGGTCAATATGCGGCCTATTATCTTGGAATGGCGTACCTAAAGGTCGATAACAAACAGTTTGCGCTCAACTCCTTTACACAAGCTGCTGAGATGAACTTCGATTCATTATCCATCAAGCCTAAGGCACTGTTCTACCAAGGCAAGGTAAACTTTGATCTCAGAAACTTTGAAGATGCAATTGTGATATTTAAGAAGTTCACAAACAGATACCCAAAACATGAGTATGTTGATGAAGCCAACAGTTTATTAAGTGAGGCCTTTTTGAACTCAAGTAATTACCAAGAGGCGATCAAATATATAGAAAACCTTCCTCGTAAAACTGACAGAGCCTTGGCCGCTTATCAGAAGGTGACTTTTTACAAGGCCATGGAACTCTTCAATGACAACAAAGTAGACTTGGCACTTGAATTTCTTGACAAATCACTCGACAATAAGAAAATCGTCTCTTTTACCCAAAAGGCATACTATTGGCGCGCAGAAGGACTCTCTATTCTCAAGATGTATCCCGATGCCTATGACTCTTATATGGCCATACCCAAAGGAGATGACTTCTACACCACTAAGTCTTACTATGGTATTGCTTACACCTTGTATTTCCAGAAGAAATATGACCAAGCTCTTAAGTATTTCAACGACTACGTGGCCAACCACAAAAAAGACAACAACAAAAAGAATTATATAGATGCTCTCATCAGAATAGGAGACTGCCACTATGTATCTAAAAAGTACGAACAATCCATTTTGGATTATGACAAAGCTCTTGCAGAAAATCCTCTTTCAGACGTTGACTATATTTTATTCCAAAAAGGATCTGTGCAAGAAATTCTAGAAAACTATACTGAATCGCTTCAAAACTATGAATTGGTGATCAGAAGATATCCCAATTCGGTGTACTATGACAATGCTCTATTCCAAAAGGGAAATATAGAATACGTCAAAAATAATTTCGAAGGTTCCATCAAGATTTTCTCAACCTTGATCTCAGAAAAGCCAGACTCCAAAGTACTACCAATGGCACTCTTGCTAAGAGCCAAATCATACAAAAACACTGAAAAAGTAGAACTTTCTATCCCTGATCTTAGGAAAATCATTGACGAATACCCCAACTCTGGTATTGTAAAAGATGCGATCCTTGAGCTGCAAGAATCTTACTCACGATTGGGCAAAGAAGGAGAATTTGATCAAGTCATTGAGGAATTCAATAAAGAGAATCCCGAGCATAGCGATCTGGAAAAAATACATTATCAAACGGCATTCAACGCCTACACATCGAACAAAAACGATTTGGCAATTACCAAATTCAAATCTTTTATGGAGAAATACCCTAACTCCACGTTCAATGCAGACATAGAATACTTTATTGCCACCGCTTACACCCGCAAAAACGACAGTACTAATGCAGCGACTTACTACAACCAGGTCATAGACAAAAACAAGTCGGAATTCATCAACGATGCAGTTAATACTTTAGCAAAGATTGAGCTAGGCAGAAACAACCTTAGCAGATCTAATGAACTCTACAATAGACTCTTGAAAATGTCTACAAACCAATCCGAAATCCTACAGGCTCAAGTTGGCCTTATGGACAATTATTACAAGTCTCAAAAATATGACTCCACACTTGTTTTCAGCAAGCAGATCTTACGCTCTGGCAGCAAAAATGTTAACATCATGAACAGGGCTGGGCTCATACAAGGCAAATCTTACTTGGCTATCAAAGATACATCTGCAGCACTTACACAGTTTATGGATATGCTGAACACCACCCAGGACGAGTTTGGTGCTGAAGCAAACTATAAAGCTGCTGAGATATTCTACTGGACAAAGCAATACAAGCAGTCTATTGACAAAATTTACTACCTCAAAGAAAAATACAAAAACTACAAAGAGTGGTATTTCAAGTCTTTCTTCTTGCTCACCGACAACTATGTAGCCATGAATGAAATCTTTCAAGCTAAAGCGATCTTGAAATCGATCATCAGTAAGTCTAAAGAAAAAGACTTCGTAGAAAAGGCAAAAACGAAACTTGCCTATATTGAAGACAATTATAAAAACGAAGAGGAAGAAGAGTAGGCTATATGAAGATATACAATTTAATATTCAAAATCATACTTTTGCTTTCCGCCTCCTTGTTTGCTCAAGGACACATAGATAGTAAGGAAATCATCATTTACGGCGACAGGAAAATAGAACTCCCTGAGGTAGACCGCAACTACGAAAAAATCAACTTTGATGTCCCTAGGGAAAACTATCCACCTCAGTCCTATAGTTATACTAAAGGAGAACTCCCGAAGATCCCCGACATGAGCCCAAAGACTAAAATCTTGCCCGTAAAGGAGCCTGTCATTGACAAGTTATATCCCTTTTACGCAAAAGCTGGTTTTGGTGTGATGTACCTCACGCCTACCCTAGAGCTCAGTGCTGCAAATAAGAGGAATTCGAAATTTATGTATGTAGCACACTACAAACATTTATCATCGGCCAAAGGGCCTGTTACGTTTTCAAGTAACAGCACTAATGATCTAGAACTTACTACGAAGTATTTCAACAAGAATTTCACCATACTTGCCGACGCCGATTTCAATAGAAGAATGTATCATTTCTACGGCTACAACAGATCTATGGAAGGTAGGAAAAAAGATACGATCAAACAGGTCTATTCCGAACCATCCATAAGGCTAGGAGCGAACTATGACTCTAAAGACTCCTTGTTCTCCACAAAACTCGTAGGCTACTATGAAGGCCTCTTCTCTAAAAAATACAGCCAAGAAAATGATTTAGGCTACAAATATTCAGGTGAATTCATTCTTAGAAAACAAAATCTTCCTGGCAAGATTTATTGGACCTCAGACCTTGCAGTCATCAATAAGAACGACATTACCAAACTCAATAGGTACCTGTTCTCTTTGAGCCCCACTTACGAATATGAACTTAAAGGTTTCAAACTAACGGCTGGTTTCAATATCGCCTCAGAAAATGACTCTTCTAAGTACTCTAAAGGGCTCCATTTTTATCCAGTACTGAAGGCTAGCACGGTTCCGTTCAAAGGAGTTGGTATTTACGCCGGCATTACGGGTAATATGCAAAAAAACACTTTAAAAACAACGACAAATCAAATGCCCTTTTTGGAACGTAATGCCAATGTATTCCATACCAATAACAAATTTGAACTACAGGCAGGAACCAATATAAATCCCCTTAAAAATCTGTACTTTACATTATCAGCCAGATATCAACGACTGGCAAACTTACCCTTTTACATCAACAATACTCCAGACTCATCGCGATTCGTAATCACATACGACTCTACAGGTAAAACTTCCCTTGTGCAAATAAATACGGGATTGAGTTATGAAAAAAACAAATATAGTTCCTCTATCAATGTAGAGTTCAATAATTACAAACTTGGCGATGGCCGCGTTGCAATGCATAGACCTTCTGGAATCTTAAAAAGTAGCCATACCATAAACTTCAAGAAAAAAGTTTATGTTGATCTCTCATTGTGGTATCTTTGGGGTATAAAGACTTACAGTGCATCCAAAAATGCTGAGGTAGTGAAACTTAATGATATATTTGACGTATCTTTAGGATTAAAGTATAAGTTAAGTGATCGCGCAGGCATATTTTTAGACGTAAATAATATCTTATCTAAAAAATATGAAAGATATTTGTACTATAAATCTCAAGGAATTAATTTTATTATTGGCGCATTTGCATCATTTTAATGGATAAATCTATACAAAATATCATCACCGACACCCTCTCTCACATAGATTTTGTGTGTATTCCAGAGTTGGGAACATTCTTAGTTCAAAAAGAAGCCTCTACCCTTGACTACAAATTAGGGATAGCGACGCCTCCCTACAAGCAGGTGGTCTTCAATACTGAGATCAAGCCAGAAGATAGTCATTTGTCTGGCCTCATCGCAAGAGCTTATTCGATCACAGAAGATGAAGCTAAAAAGAAACTCAGCGATTTTGTAAAGTCTGTAAACACTGTACTATATAGCAATGGTGCTTTTCATTTCGATAAGCTAGGAACACTACTCTTGAGCAACAACAGTATAAGATTTGAACAAGATACACAAATCAATATAGACAGCGACAGCTTTGGTCTATCTAAGGTAAATTTCAATCAGTATGTAAGCCAGAATCAAAATCTGAAACTAAGACCTCCAATGTCAAAAAGTGAATCTATTAGCCAAGAACAAGAAACCGCTAAAAAGTCTTCTAAAAAAACCGTTATCTGGGTCAGTGTATTAACTCCTGTTGTTCTTTCTGTGGCAGCCTTGGGCTTCCTTTGGGAAAATAGACAAAATCAGAGTTATGCTTCGGTAAACCCATTCTTCATAGCCAGCAACACCAAAGTCGAAAGCAAAAAAGCCGAGACAAGTGACTTTAACTATGATGACCCAATGGGCAGAAACACCAATGCTGATCAAGTAGAAAAAGCTGAACGTGTAAATATTGAAAGCTCCACAGAAGAAAACAATACAAAAGTACTTTCTGAAGCAAAAGAGTCTAGTGACTTCCCTGCTGTAGACCAAGAAAAATTAGCTAAAAACACAGTAGTTATAAAAGCTGGAGAGATTGTCTCTGGCAAATCGGATCGCTACTATATCATTTGTGCTAGCTTTCAAACGCTAAAAAAAGCTGAAAGCGTTGCCAAAGAACTAGAAGAACAAGGCTATGAAAGTGTAAAAATATTGGAACCTCATGGCAAAGTAGATAGATACAGAATTGCATTGATGGATTTCGAAAACCAAAAAGAAGCGAGTGCAAAGGCAAAAGAATTAAGGCCTAAACACGGCGATGACATTTGGGTATACAAATATTAAAAAATAAAGCATGTTTTTAGGAAGCATATTATTACAAATCAACGAGAACGGAACGAAAGTAGCAGAGGAGACCACCAAGGTGGTTCATGAATCTATACCAGTATTTAGCCTGATCTTTAAAGGAGGGGTAGTCGTAATCCCAATTTTCCTATTATTGATCTTGGCTTTATTCATCATGTTTCAAAAGTTCTTGCAGATTCATAATGCAGCTAAGATTTCTGATTCATTTACTTCCAAATTAAACCAACTGATCCTCAATGGAGAAGTTAAGGAAGCTAAGGTACTTTGTGCTAGTACAGAATCACCCATTGCAAGTATGTTGGGCAAAGGTGTATCGAGAATAGGACGCCCTATTAAAGACATTGAGTCTGCCATGGAGAATACTGCAAAGCTAGAAATAGGAAAGTTAGAAAAGAACTTAGGAATCTTAAGCATTGTTTCTGGTATCGCACCAATGTTTGGATTTATCGGAACCATCATTGGGGTTATTTCCATATTTTACGAAATCTCCCTACAAGGCGAAATAAGTATAGGTGGTGTTGCTGATGGTCTCTATCAAAAAATGGTCACCAGTGCCGCTGGTCTGATCGTTGGTATTGTATCTCACGTAGGTTATCATTTGGTGAACCTTAGGCTAGAGTCTGTAATCCGCAAAATGGAAGTAGCTGCGATAGAGTTTTTAGACTTGTTACAAGACAGCAAATAAGATGAACTTTAGGAAACATAAAAAGGCTGAATCAGAAGTAAGTACACACTCACTCAACGACATCATGTTTTTCTTGATGCTCTTCTTCTTGATCGCCTCCACCATGGCTACTCCTAATGTGATTAAGCTTCTTCTGCCCAAAGGAAATTCTGCTGCGGTAATGACCAAAAAAGAAATCAAATTGTCGGTCACTGCTGATGACGAATATTTTATAGAAACTAGAAAAGTCGCTTACGAGAACCTCAAAGAAGAACTGAAGAGGGAAACTAAGGGGTCTACTGAAGCAACAGTGACCATAAGGATCGATAAAGACCAAAAAGTACAGAAGCTCGTAGACATCTTAGAAATGGGTGCAGAGCTCAAGATTAAAATGTTAATCGCTGCCGACAAACGCTAATGGTAAAAACTGAGAAAAAATACGACCTTGAAGCCTCACTAAGCACTGCCACAGTAATTCTGGTCCTATTTTTACTACTGTGGTTCATACGGCTTGCGGTACCAGACCCTCCACTGAACGAAAGAGGTCCTGGCGGAGGAGATGGTGGCTATGGCTTGGAGTTAGCCTATGCCCCGGTAGCCTCAGAGCCTAGTATTACACCTAATACTCAGCCCGAACCAGAACAAACGGTTACGGAAACGCTTCCAGAAGAGACAACAGAGGAGATCCCTGCCGAAGACCCCGTTATTAGCGATAATAGCTCTGAAGATGTGATCAAAGTTGCTGAGAAGAAAAGCGACAAAAAAGAAAAGCAGGTTAAAAAAGAGCCAGAAAAGACAACAGAAACCAGCGACAAACCTGCTCCTAAGAAAAAGAATACGGCCATAAAAGAAGGTGATTTGTTCAGCGATGGTGACGATAATGGTGGCGGAGATCCAAATGGTAATGGCAAAGAAGGAAATGGAGGTAAGGATGGCAATGGTGGTCCTGGAAGTGGCGGTGGAGAGGGCAATGGCATAGGCGTAAGACATGGCCTCAACGGATGGAACTGGTCAAAACCTCCGAGAACAGACAAAACGAGTCCTAAAAACGGAGAAATTGTATTCAATGTAGAAATAGATGCAAATGGCAAGGTTAGCAATGTAACTCCCAAGCGCTACACAGTTGACTACGAAATCATGCAAACTTATCAGGAGGAATGTTACAAACTCAAGTTTGTAAAGAAAAACAATGAAGAAATGGAATCTGGAACTACAAAAGGTACCATTACTTTTTCATTTAAGGCTAGATAAAAATATTTCATAATTAAGGGGGATTCCTCCCCCTTAATTATTATCAATTACAAATACACCTTCTTAATCAAAGTAATTGTATCTGCGATCTTTTTAGTATCTACAGGCTCCCCTATCGTATGAAAGCTCCAATCTTTGCCATTACGAACGATTTTTGCCATCACCATAGACACTTTGTCTTTAAACTTGGGATCTGAAGCGAGATTAAAACTCGCAAAGGCCTTCTTATGAGATTTCTCATCACCATCCAGTAAACGGATCTTCGCATAAGGGATAGAATCAAAATCCTTTCCATTAAAAGAATTCAAATAAATCACGATAGTTTGAATACTAGGTGATACCTTTTTCAAATTAATTGAAATGACTTCGTTGTCCTTATCATCTTGAGACGAATCGCCGGTGAGGTCGTCACCACTGTGCTTGATAGATTTGTCGTCAGAGATCTTTTTGCGGAAATATACGGTATCCACATCGTTACGATTTGCATCAAACATAGTAACGCTACCGTCCAAGTCTACACTTTCATTAAACAATCCAAAAAGCTTTTTGATTTTACCCCAATTGAGCCCGACATATACATAGTCTAAACTCTTTCCATCTTTTTCGAGGGTGATGGTGCTCCCTTTCTTTAGATCAATCATAAAATTGGTACTCTAATTCTGTTATTGTTATTAAACTTTAAGCACTGCAAATATATTAAGTTCCTCGACTATTATTGCAAATCTATTTCATAAAAACACCGTTCAATTACTTAAAATACGTATTTTAGCATACTATTAACGCATTTATGAATATTCAAAAAGAATTAGATAAGTTACTGTCGGTTATCAAACAGTATGAGCAAAACCAAAAGACAGATCCTTCAGAGTATTTAAACTACCTGAGTCTGTTCCAGAATCCTGCCTTCAGAATGTTCATAGACAAATCACCTCAAGTGGTGGCGGTATATAATTTCCCCGAACAGAGATATGAATTTGTTTCCGAGTCTTCAACCAAACTTTATGGGGTAAATCCCGATCAAATGAGTAATGATTTGGGGCCAAGGACATTTATAGAAATGCTCAAACCTGCTAGCATGGACTTGATGATCAACAAAGTAACGCCTTTAATGCTCGAACACTGTAATAAATATGCTGCAAACATTACTGACCTTCGCTTTACGGCTTGTGTTGAATTCAATAGCTTTACCGAAAAAGAATGTTGGGGACTGATGCAATCTCATATTTTATGCGCAAGCCCTGAGGGCTTCCCCATCCTTTCGTGTACATTTCTAACAAACGTAAGCAGCATTAAAAAAGATAAAGACCTTCATTACTCTGCATTTCTAAGCAAAAATGGAGTCCAAGAAATGCTCTATTGCCACAGAGCATCTCCTGAAACCAAATCGCTCAATATCTCCAATAGAGAAATGGAGGTACTAGAGCTCTTATGTCAAGGCAAAACATCCAAAGAGATTGCAGAAAAGTTATTTGTGAGCTACGAAACCATCAAAAAACATAGAAGTAATATCCTGGAGAAAACTGCTTGCACCAATACTGCCGAGCTGGTAAACTTTGCCACCACCATTGGTATTCTGTAAAATCCTGAAGCATAAAAGAAGGGCTATTCCACAATAGAAAAGCCCTTTTTTTATATATTACTACAATCTTAACCCAAAAATGGTTTCAGAGAATTACTTCTAGAACTATGTTTCAACCTGCGAGTCGCTTTTTCTTTGATTTGACGTACACGCTCACGAGTAAGGTTATATTTAAGACCAATCTCTTCCAAAGAAAGGGCTTGTTTGCCATTTAAACCAAAGTAGAAGGAGATTACATCTGATTCTCTTTGAGTCAATGTTGCCAAAGAACGTTGAACCTCTCTCTGTAGAGAATCATTCATTAATCCTGTATCTGGCTTTTCTTCGCTATCACTAGATAGTACATCTAGCAAGCTATTTTCCTCTCCCTGCACAAACGGAGCATCCATTGATATATGTCTACCCGAAATTTTCATTGTTTCAGCAATCTCGTCTGGACTAATTTCCAGTACTTCTGCCAATTCATCAGGAGAAGGCTCTCGTTGGAATTTTTGCTCCAATTCAGAGAAAGCTTTTGATATTTTATTGATCGTACCTACACGGTTGAGAGGTAATCTTACAATTCTTGATTGTTCCGCAAGAGCTTGCATGATTGATTGACGAATCCACCAAACTGCATAAGAAATAAATTTAAATCCTCTAGTCTCATCGAATTTCTGAGCAGCTTTAATC
>CAMFLX010000183.1 GCA_945957555.1 uncultured Cytophagales bacterium | reverse complement strand
CTTTTTCCTATCATTTCGTCTCGCTACAAAGTCTAATGCTTAATCTGGGTTAAAGACAAACAAGGTATGTAAAGGTAACGCTATCTATTTGGAGGTACCGGGATGATAAATACTTTGGGTGGGGCAGGATGGGATCCCTGTTAAGAAATTGTAGATTTAAGGTTAACTTATTGATAATATTTGATTTAGTGATTTAAATCATTTCTCCAGAAAGTACATGTTTATAATTTAGGACTATAAAATGTTTTAAATATGAAAAAGAACTATCAAAACATACTCGTCCCCACCGATTTTTCGGATACCGCTAACAATGCCTTGCAACATGCTTGCCATTGGGCAAAAGATCTTGGTGCCAAGATCATATTGTTTCATGCAAATAATGTGTTTGTAAGCAATGAGGTAGACTTTGACGAAAACTATGAAGAAGAGTTAAGGCAAACTCAGAAAACAATTCAATCACAATATCCGGACCTTAGTTTTGAAATAGCAGAGAAAGAAGGTGTATTTGCATATACTTTGACAGATTTAGTGACTCGTAGGCACATCGACTTGGTAATCATGGGCACTGAAGGCTCCAACAGTTGGGAAACGATGTTTTTAGGGAACCATACCATGGATGTACTTGATGATATAAAGGTTCCTGTACTGGTCGTGCCTCACGAAAGTGTGTATACCCCTGTACGTAATATCGTATTTGCTACTAATTTTGAAAATGAAGATACCAATGTTGTTTTGGACATTGTAGATTTGGCTCAGCATGGCAATGCCACGGTACAGATTGTGCATATTACTACTGATGACGATGAAGAAATAGTTGTGGCTGATCAAAATGTGATGGATTGGTTCAAAAGAATTACTAAAAATCAAGTAGATTACCCAAATCTCCGTTTCAGGAATATTACGACTTTAGGGTCCGTATTGTCTGAGTTGCAGACAATGGTTGACTCAGAGGAAATAGACCTCTTAGTATTGTCTACTAAAAGCAAAAACTTTATTAAGAGGTTGGTCGAAGGGAGCTTTGTACGTAAAATGGCCAATCACTCCAAGGTGCCATTTTTGGTATTTCATTTAAACGATTGACTTGGGCTCCATTGTGATTTAAAGAATGCCTCTGTGGCAGTACCATAATGATTGGTTTGGTTTTCCAATAGACGCATTCTTTAAATCAAAATTTGGGCAAGTGTTTGGACATGAACTTAAAAGATGCATTTTCTACTTCATTAAGGACAACTTGTCTGTAATTGGCTTTCTCCTTATACGTTTGATCCAGCTTCGCATATATTTCAAGTAACTGTTTTTGATCCCTAACTTTGGCGGTTTTATCATATGTGAGATTGGCCTTGTATTCTCTTGTTTTCTCTAAGGCATAGATATATTCGCCATAGTAAGCGTAATTTTCAAAGTTTTGGTTTTTTAAATATGTGAAATAGTTTTGGCAGGCTTCTGTAAAAGACTTGTCTCCCTTGTAAGCCCCAATTTTGACGATACTATCTTCCGCTATTGCCAACTCATTTGCCATCAGCTTTAATTTTTCAAACACTAAAGTATCTTTGCCTGCTTTCATCGCCTTCGAAACCTCAACTTCCAAGGAATAGATTTTATAAAAAATCAATAAGCTTTTATCATAATACCGAATGGCCTCATCATTGGTTTTTATCTTTTTGATGGTTTTTAAAATGTCCCCAGGAAGTTGTATTTTGTGGGTTTGCATATATTTCTTCTCAATTTGATATAAGAAAGATTCAGAATCTTTAATTACATGCTCACCAAGCTCCAAGGCGCAGATGAAGTCGTACACGGAAGGCTGTGTGAAATTCATTTCAGCTCTCAGCTGTATGGCGGTCTGATATTCAACTTCGACATTGTGTTTAAGATCGGTGTAGTAATTTAACACAGAATCTATGAATGATTGATCCTTAGCATCGGCTAGGTTTTTAAGCCTTGAAATCTCTTTGTCGATCCTAGCAAAGAGTTTATTTTTTGTTTTTTCAAGATACTTAGACTTCTTGTCCAAAGAAGCGATACGATCACTGAATAGTACCACCTTAGAAATGATTTTGGGATGGTTCTGTAAGGACTTTTCAAAATCGTCCTGATTTTTCACATAAGACATTGGTGAATTTGCCACCAATGTACTAGCTGATTGACTACACATGATCCTGCTTAAAAGCAAGAGCATGATACATAATGTTTTCATTGCTCACCTCCAATGTTTAAATTAAAAACAGATTTTCCCATAGGGATAATCAGTTTTATATATATATGTTGTTGAAAGTTATTACGGAAGAGAAATAATAAAGGATGAATCCAAACCTTTATTATTTCGCAATTTTAATAAAAATAATGTGTATAAGCAAAAAATTTATTTTTTAAATAGTTTTCTGGTTAAGATTTGTGATTGAAGCTTGACCAGAATTATGCCCATAAAAGAAGTTGTCAAATCGTTTTTTGAATAAAGCCAATACATAAAATATCTGAAAAGAAAATACCGCTACGCAAATAGGTTACGTTGGTCGGTTTGATATTTGCAGCATTAACTCAATTAAAATGAATAAATATCTAAGATTAAAAAACGAATTAGAAATAGTTGGCCATGGAAAAATGAAGGCCTTTGGCAACTCGATGTTACCTGTTTTAAAAAGTGGTTCCTTACTTACCTTTCAAAAATCGGATCAATATCAAATAGGGGATATTGTATTTTGTAAAGTAAAGGGGCGCTATATCGATGCTCATAAGATTGTGAAAGAAGATCCGAACAAAGGCTTTCTCATTGCCAATAATCATGGTTTTGAAAATGGTTGGACAAAGACTATTTATGGCAAAGTGGTTCATGCTTTATATAAAAACATTGATACCGCATTTGTATAAAGGTTTATGCATTACACAATTACTCTTTGGTGAAAATATTAAAACAAATTATAAGTTTAAACGTATAAGTTCAAAGTCTTTAACATGTATTACTTGTTTTTCAAAACAGTAGTTCATCCTTTAAAGATTCTCTTAAATTAAACTAAAGTATGCAAATAAAACCTTTGAAAATCTTCACTGTGGAAGATAATAGCTTTTATGCCGCACTCTTAGAATATCATCTAAAGTCCAATTTTAATTGTGAGATTCATAAGTTTGATTCGGGAAGTCGCTGCCTCGAACATTTACATTTGCAGCCATCAATCATTACATTGGATTACCATTTGCCCGATATTTCAGGACTTGAAGTGCTGAGAAAAATCAAGGCCCATAATATTGATATCACAGTGATTGTGATATCAGGTCAGGAAGAAATGGAGACAGCTGTTGCATTATTTAGAGAAGGCGCTTATGATTATTTGATCAAAGATGAAGATACTAATGATAGACTTTGGCAACATATTTTAAATATAAAAGAAATCATGAAGTTAAAGCAGCAAATCAAGGAACTTAGAGAGGCAAGGGATTTTTGATTGCTATTCATAATACTTTAAACATAGCATATCTTAGGGTTATATTTTTATAAAAAAACGCTTGAGGACTCATTGCAGTAAAGTGAAGCGTCCTCGTTGCAACTTTTATACTTTATGTGTAGTATAAGTAGTTGTATTTGCTATTTTATGGGATTAAATGTTTATTTTATAATATTTTGTTATTTGTTTTGTTGCCTATCGAGCGAAATTATAGCTCAAAAACATATACAAAAACCTCAGCATGCTGCTAATATTAATAAATGTGGCCATATGGGAGCCTATAGATTTCATGCCCACTACCATTATAGATATCACTGTGAGCACTTACATATAGATGATAGTGAGCATCCAAGTATTGGGCACTATGAGAAAAAGGTAGATAGTGTACATCTTGCCAAACGTTTACACAAAGATACGACAAGTGGGGTCAAAGTATCGGAAAAAATGTCAGTAGATACGCCTATTACACAAATCCCTGTTAAAGAGTCTCCGAAGTTTATGCCAACTTCCAAGCTAGATTCAATAGCCAAACTAACTGAAGAACAAAAAGCTATTGCGCTTGATAAAGAAAAGCCGGCAATAAAACTCCCCCCCATTAATTTTCTACACAACCAAGATGATTTTTCTGTTGTAAATATGGATGCTTTTATGGAAGCTGCCGAATATGCAAAGCAAGGGCACATGGTGCTGGTGGAAGGTCATACAGACGATAGGGGCAATGATGAATACAATCTTAATCTGTCACTAAAACGTGCAAAGAAAATAAGACAACTCATGCTCGATTTAGGAGTGCGTGCCGATCGAATAGCCATCATGGGCTGTGGTGAGCGTCGTCCCATAGTGCCAAACGATACAGATGAAAATAGAAATTTAAATCGTCGAATAGAGTTTATCATTTATTGAGCGCAAATGTTAGGGGTTTTTGATAAATTTTAAATGATTGACTTTAGACCTTATTCTATCTGTTTTTATCCTTAATATATAGGATCCAGGACCCAGTGGTTCCGTATCTATGATAAGTATCTGAGTTTGTGGTTTTGATTTTTTTGTGGCGATTTCATTGCCAAAAGTATCAAGTATAGAAATTTCCACATTATTGCCTATTAATGAATTGGATTTAAGGATGAGTTGGCTTCCTACAGGGTTAGGAAACAATGCTAGATCTGTATTGCCAGTCAAATCTCCTTCATAAATTTCAGTAATGACGCCTGAGTTTACTTCTGAGGATGTTCCCCTTAAGTTGATTAAATGGCTGCTGAAGTCTAAGTTAATTATTTTGTCAGTGCTACTATTCCCTTTGAATGTGGTATTGGGCATGCCTGTTGCTGCAATCGAACTAAAATTCTGATCGGAGTCTATTATTATCGTTAAAGAGCCGTAACGCAAGTCATCTGGTACTTGAGTGAGATCAAAGTCTATGTAAACTTTATTGCTTTCCTGTTTCCATGTAAATTTGATATGGTCTCTTAACGCACAATATTCAAAAACTTCTTGCAGTGGAGCCATCCAGACTTGGTCTTTACCTTTAATCCCATAAGTTTTCTCAACATGCGTCATGTGTTGAAACAATGTGTCAATATCAACACCACCACTAGAAGCATTTGTTTCCACGTCATGAGTAAAACTGTTTACCCAATAATTTTGGTTTTCATTAATACTGGTATTTGCCGCGAAGTCAATGATGCGATTTGCAGCCTTAGCGTCATTAGACATAATGTTTCTATTGAGCAAAAAGTTGTGGTAGTTAAGTGGGTTGGTAACCATAAGGCCAGGCCCACCTCCTGGGATCTGCCAGTTTTGATCATATACAGCTTTTGCTCCATTCGCAAAGGCCCTTTCATAATAACCATTGTCTCCTCCTGGAACCACAAAGTGATTCATCTTTATTTTGTTTTGGGTCATTAAAGCGACTTTGTCTTTGTTGATATTGATTTCATCATCATAGATTTGTTCGGGTAAACTAGGATTGGGTAGCCCTTGACTGTCATAACCTCTAGTTTTGTGTGAGTAGCCATGGTTGAGAATATCCCATCTTATACTATAAAGTGTATCAAGTTGCTGCCAAGTAAGGCAAGAAGGATTGTCAATGTGGATATCAACCCCAGCACTGTTAACGGAGTTCCAAGCAATACCAGCTTTAAAAGGTACTTTGTGCCCACAACCATCTGTATAGAAGAACCCTGGATAGACTGCATCGTTTGATGCTTTACCTCCTTTGAACATTGGTAGTACGTTAGAATAAGCAGAAGCAAGTCCGTCGTCTAAGGTGAAACTATAAGCAAATTTTTTGTTGTATTTAAGAGGAGCTTTCGAGATGTTGATTTTTTTAGGAGCCTTGTCAAATACTATTACTATACTCACGTTACCTGGATTGGTGATTGTATTGCTTTGGGTAAATGAGATGATGGGACTAACTACAAGGTTTAATATAGTAAAACCAATCGCTAGAGATCTTTCAATGTACATTTGGGAATGAATAAAATACAAATAATGTACAAAGTTATGTAAATGTTTTCAAAATTGCAGGAATGGATTTTAATCTATTTAATACAAGATATGTTTGTTATGGAGTAATTAAGATTTTTCAAACACTATTATATAGGAGTATGGATAAAAACAAAGACCCTTGTTTGAAGGGTCTTTGTTTTTATGGGGTCTTGTTTTTATGTTATTTAACTAAGGATTATTTTTTGACCAACAGAAGCGCGCTTGTTAAGCTGACAAGGAAATTTCTTCATTTCAAATTTCTTTACCTCACTTTTACTATTGATCATCTGAAAGAGCAAATCTGTAGCATAGCCGCCAATTTCAAATGCTGGCTGGTACACTGTAGTGAGAGGCGGATCTAAGAGCTCTGCAAAATCTTGGTTCGAGAAACAGATCATTGCCAAATCTTCAGGCACCTTTATATTGTTTTGTTTAAAGTATTTCAAACTTGTAGCAGTAAGCCTATCGCCGCAAACTAATACAGCATCAGGTTTTGCTTCAAGCATACTTTTCACGGCTTGTTCTGATTCTTCTTGGTGCAGGCCCCCTTGTTCACAAAACTTGATATATTCATCATTTAGCGATATTCCTGCGTAGGCCAGTGCTTCTGAGTAACCAGCAAACCTTTCTTGTATGTTAGACAAATGCTTAGCCCCACCCAAAAATGCAATTTTCTTATATCCACTTTCTATGAGATAACTCACCGCATCGTATGCGCCTTGAAAGTTGTCACACATTACTTTATGGGTATTGATTTCATCTGATACTCTGTCGAAAAAGACTAAAGGCATTTTTTTGTCAAAAAGCTCTTTAAGATAAGAGACATCTATGGTGCCTGGAGATAGTGAAATTAAAATACCATCCACTGAGTGTGACGCTAGGTGTATTACGTTGGCAATTTCTCTGGAATTACATCCATGGGTTTGTGTTACAATAACATGATATCCTTTTCTGTGTGCAACAGACTCTATACCGTTCATGACCTGAGAGAAAAAGCTGTTTGCTATTTCACTAACAACGATACCAATAGACTTACTTGTACGAGCTTTTAAACTTGATGCCATTTGATTTGGCATAAAATTCATTTTCTGAGAGTATTCCAACACTCGTTTTTTAGTGTCGGCTCCAATTTCGTAGCTGTCCCTAAGGGCTCTTGAAACGGTGGATGTGGACACGCCTAAGGCTTTAGCTACATCTTTAATAGTAATTTTTTCAAATCTCATGACTGAACGGGGTTAAATAATAAGTAGTTGATATTTCTCTATCACGACAAATACCATTAAGGTATACGAAGGTAACCCTAAAAGGTAAAAAAAGCTGAATAATATTTTTACAAGGCTTGGATAACTTTTTTTATACTGAAACGTAGACGTTAATTTAGTTAGTATGTTTTTAATTTCGAGGTAACTCTAAAAAACGATCTGTTAGAACTATGGTATTAAGTCTTCAGAATTTTTTCAATTAAAATCGCCGATTTTATAGCGCGAAAAGTTGCTCGTTTTGCTATTTGTAAAATTGAAAGATAAGCCTTTGGGAAAACGCCTACGTGGTAACGGTTGCGTAGATATTTCCTTTTGTAAATTGAATTATATCAAGATTGCATAGTATTCTTGCAAACAATTAAGCTTTAAAATCAAAAATTTAGAGTACAAATGATGAAAAATAATCGATTAGTTTTAAACCAATAAACACTTTTAGAAGAATGAATAGATTAATACTGATGTGTGGTTTGATGTTTTTGTCAGTATCCACATGGGCACAAACACGAGCCGTAACGGGTACAATTAAAGGGAATCAGGCAGACTCAATCTTGATTGGTGCCACGATTGCGGAAAAGGGGACACCCAATGTGGTAGAGTCCGACGAGTCGGGTAATTTCTCGATTATGGTATCAGACACTGGTAAGGTGGTTCTCATCGTTACTTACCCGTCTGGTGGTTATAAAACTAAAGAGATTGAAGTTGGTACTCAATCTAATGTTACTGTACAAATGGAGGACGATGTGCAACAGATGGAAGAAGTCGTAATCGTCGGTTATGGTGTGGTTAAAAAAAGTGATTTAACAGGCTCTGTAGCTTCGGTAAAGCCGGAAGAACTTGCAAAAGTACCAACCGCTAACGTGATGGAGTCTATTCAAGGTAAGGTAGCGGGTGTTGATGTAGCCAGAACCAGTGGTTCTGCAACCGCTAAGCCTCAAATTACAATTAGGGGTAATAGATCTGTTAATGCGGGCAATGGACCTTTGTATATCGTTGATGGAGTTCAGTATGCGAATGTGGAAGATATCAATTCAAATGATATTGAAAGCATGGAGGTGCTCAAAGATGCTTCCTCAACCGCTATTTATGGATCTAGAGGTGGTAACGGTGTGGTGATCCTCACTACTAAAAGTGGTAAATTTAACAAGGATAACAATAAAGTAAGGGTATTCTTTAATACATACACAGGTACTTCTGTTGTGTCTAAATTCCCAACTGCATTGTCAGGACAAGATTTGTTGGAGATTAAGAAGGAAGCGTATAGAAGTGCAAACAATTTGACTTCAGATCAAGCAGTTACGGATGATCAAGCATTTACTAACGCCAATGAGAAAAAAGGATATCAAACAGGAGTAACCACTGATTACGTATCTAAACTGATAAAAAGAGGTTCTCAGCAAAATGTTCAGGCTGGATTCTCTGCTGGAACTGAAAAATTAAAGGCTTATTTTTCAGCAGATTACTATCAAGAGAAAGGTGTAATGAAGTTGGATGAGCTTAAGAGGTATACGGCAAGACTTAACTTGGATTATCAAATTAACAAACTTTTTAAAATCGGTACAAATACTCAGTTGACCCACTATGAGCAGCAGAAAAGGGTTAATCCAATAACATCCGCTTTAAGGATTTCGCCATACGGTTCGGCCTATGATACTACTACAGGTGCCTTAATCCTTAAGCCGTTTGGATTGGCGCAAATGAATCCTCTGGCTGATGAACAAAAGGGCGCTTATGACAATAATGCTCAGATTACAAGGGTATTTCCATTATTGTATACAGAAATCACCCCATTAAAAGGACTGGTAATAAGAGGTAATGCTGCCTTTACAATTGGTAATACTGTGGAGGGAACTTACAATTCAAAAAAATCCTTCTTTGCTTCTGATTCGAAACCTAGCAATGCATCATTAGGGCAAAATGGAGTGAACAATAAGAACTTTCAGTTGGTGGCAAATTATATGAAGAGTTTGAGGGCTCATAGCTTTACATTCACTGCTCTCACCGAGTTATTAGAATATAAGACCACGACATTCACGGCCTCCGGAGATAACGTACCAGCAGATGCACTTTCTTTCTATAATTTGGGTTCGGCAACTTCAAATTTGAAAATAACGAGCGGTTATGAAAAAAACAATATAGTTTCATATGCAGGCCGCGTGAATTATGCTTTTAAAAACAAGTATTTAGTAACAGCTACAGGAAGATTTGATGGCGCTTCAGTATTAGCGGATGGAAACAAGTGGGATTTTTTCCCTTCGGTTGCAGCGGCTTGGAAGTTAACAGAAGAAAAATTCTTAGCATCTCAGAGAACTTTTGATGAAATTAAATTAAGGGTAAGTTATGGTGTAGCAGGTAACTCTTCGGTTGCGCCTTATTCATCGCAATCATTATTAGGAAATATTCCTTGGGCTTGGGAAGGAACAACCAACTATGCTACTTCAACCCTAACATCATTGGGTAATCCTAATTTGAAATGGGAGAAAACATACACACTTGATTTTGGATTAGATTTGGCAATACTGAAAAATAGAATCCAATTTACTGGTGATTATTATATGTCAAATACACAAAATCTATTGCTCAATAGGGTGTTACCGGCATCTTCTGGTTATTCTATTATGCTAGATAACGTAGGAGAGACAAAAAACAACGGTTTAGAACTTGGTGTAACATCTCATAATGTTAAGAAGGGCAAGTTTACATGGAGTACAACGCTCACTTTCATGAAAAACCAAGAGCAAGTTACTAAATTACTTAATAATGCAAACGTAATGGAGACGTCTCCTGGTTCAGGAAACTATCTTGTAGTGGGACATGCCGTTACTTCTTATTATGACTATGAAAAAATTGGAATATGGCAATCTGATGAGGCGGATGCAATAGCTGCTTATAATGTTCTAAATCCTTCAAGTAAAGTAAAGGCGGGTGATATTAAGGTTAAGGA
>CAMFLX010000182.1 GCA_945957555.1 uncultured Cytophagales bacterium | reverse complement strand
GACCAAGAGACTTGGGGTGTGGGAGGAGGCATAGACTGGAACTTTGCGCCTATGATGGGCCTATATTTCCGGGAAATGTGGATGAGCCACCGTGACAAAAATTTCTCTTTGGATCATTTCCAAGGCTACGAAACCACTGTCGAAATAAAAGTAATGTTTTAACAAATAAGTATCATACATTGAAAAAAGTTTATCTAATAACGTTTGCTTGCCTTCTTATTAATAGGGCAGTATGGGCTCAGGAACAATTGATTACCTATCATGGACAGTTCAGGACGCTGCTTTCTGACAATAGGTTGGAGGGGAACCTCTTACGGGGCGATAGTACCTCTGCCAAAAGGGGAGCGCTAGGTACCATGTATTTGGACCTAGGTATTACCGTGAAACCTAGTGAAGACTTCAAACTCTTGGCCGAATTCAGAATGCGCAATGTCATTGGTGAAAACGGTCAACAAGTCGGAGGGGTTACCCTCATTACTAGAAACAGCTTGATAGATACGAGGATGATCTTTAGGCAGATCAGGGCAGAGGGCTCCATTAAAAAGATTGTTCACTATCAAATCGGTGACATTGATCTTGGATTGAGCAAGTACACATTATACAACAATAACGATAGTTATAACGATTTTGAATCGGATATCTACAAAGAAAGAAGAGTGATTCCGCACTATGAAAACTTTCAAAATGGGAACAATTGGAGGTTGCAAGGTGCCGTAGCGAAAACACAGATCAACTTCAAAAGACCTATCAGAAGAATAGATGCGAGTCTCTTTGGTACAAGAACGAGACAAAACTCAAGTGTGGTAGGGCAAAGTGTGATCCCTGATCGTTTTCTTTTGGGAGGGAAATTGGATGTATTACAAAGTAAGTATCTTTCTTTGGGTGCCAACTGGATCCACATGATGGACTTGCCAGGTTCAGTATACGATTCTTTAAATATAGCCTACAACTACAACAATCAGGTGCTTTCTGGAACCTACAAGATCACACCCTACAATAAAGGGAAGTTTGAGTTTAACATTCAGGGTGAGCACGGGATCTCCAAAAACAGCTATTACATCGCAAGTACCGATAGTACTGCGGTCAAAAGTGATTATTTTGTAGATGCGGGGATCAAAGCAGAATATAAACCGAAGAAAATTACGCTGACAGCCTCTTATATCAATGTGGGGCATAACTTTATAAGCCCAGGAGCTCAAACATTGAGGCTTCATCCTTTTGGCTCTCCTTTTTTTGTATCTAAGACAAATAACAACCAAAGTACAAGAGATTTAACTGTGTTTGACAGATACAGTGATGATATGGTCTACAACCAAAGAATCCAAACGGGTTTGATGAGATTTAACCCCATCTTCGGTAATGTTTTACCTTATGGCAATGCCACTCCCAACCGTAAAGGTTTGATATTTAACATTGGCAGAACTATTGATACAACCAATATCTTATCGTATAATTTGGGTGGTGCACTACTCTCTGAGATCGTATCAGAAGGTGATTCCATTGGTCAGAAATTAAGGCAGTTTACCCAAATCCAAGGGGGCGTATTGTTGAACATTGCCAAATTAATTAATTCAAAAAGAGCTATTAAAGTATCTGCAAGTACCAGATATGAACAAACAACCAGAACAGGTTTTGCTTTTGTAAATCTTAAAACATTGAATTCCGATCTGGGCGCTTCCGTAGAGTTAATGAAAGGTTTGCATGTATTGGGAGGATTGAAATATATACAATATTCAGGAACAGAGGTATTGACCAATAGAGATGTTTTTGGAACCATAAATGGTTATGAGATCATCATTCCTAATGGTAACCAAACCGTGTTGTCGGGGGCATTAAGATTGGATTTGTTTAAAAACTCTTTTGCAAGTGTTGAATATAACAAGGTATCGGTGGTAAATGCAGATGCTGAGCAAAACAATTACAGGCTGAGCAACTTGTTTATCAATATTACCATTAAGTTTTAAAATTTGATGTCACAAAGTCGAGGCACTTTAAACATGGTGAAATAATATGAGATACATACTTGTACTAATTGCAGGACTATTGGTGATCTGTGCTTGCAAAAGCAAAAAGCTGGATGCTATTCAGCCTGAAATCCCTGTGATTAATTTGGATATTAAATTAGTCTCCGACTTTAAATTTGCGAGGAAGCAGATTGATTTTACGTTGGATAGCAACTGGCTGACTGCCCAATTTGAAGATAAAGTGAAATGGGAGATTACCATTGTGGGATTACAATCGGGTGCGCAGATTAAGCTGTCGGGTAATTCGGATAGCTTGGGGAGGTTTAATACAGCGTGGCATGGAGGAAATTCTAGTACGATGTTTTTTAAAGCAGGGGAGAGGGCTGTGGCTACATTGAACTCTCCTGGTTCGGCTAACAAATGGAGCGATACCTGTACTATTACCAAAGCCAAGAATAATTTTGGATCTAATGTCATTGTTTGGTGGGATATGGATGCTGTAGGCGTTGCTAAACAAGGTACGGCATACTGGTTCGAATACTGGGATGGTACCAATAATGCAGAAAAAGTACTGAATGTGATTCAAAACGTGACGAGTCCCATACAGGGTAATTACAGGTCTGTGATTGGTAATGATAGTGCAAAAGGAGGGAATCCTAATAATTATTACGTAGGTGGGGTTTCTCATAGTCCATTGGCATCGCCTTTTGTTGGTTTTAGTAATGCTACCATTGGTGATATCTACATGAATGTTTATTTGCGAAAAACGACAAAAACGGCAGCCATATATGTAGGCGTACAAGGCGATGTAGCAGGTGTGACTTCAGAACTAGGTACAGATTTTGAAATCACTTGGGAAGGATGGAAACTGGTGTCTTTAAAACTTTCAGATCTGAAGATGACAGGCCCTAATTTTGATCCTTCGAAACTGAAACAATTTGTAATGACCCCCAGAGCTGCAGCAAATGGCATGACAGGATTTGATATAGATTTCATTTGTTTTACTAAAGGGAAACCTTTTGACCAGCTTAACAAATAGTCATGGTATTAAAAGAAATAGTGATGATGAGAAATATTGTAATAGGAATCATATGGGTGCTTTCCATTTGTTCTTGTGAAAAAAAATATAAGGGTCCAGATCTTGCATCCAGTATTAGCGGCAAGTATGTTCTCCATAAATATGAAACGGAGGCCGGGGAGTCGTATCCAGGTACTCTAAATTTAATTGAAATAGTGAAGGTTGATGACAATCATGTAAAACTCACGGTCAATTATGTAAATGTAGCTGATACCAATGCTGTAAATGTAGTGGCCCCTAACATGTTGGTCACCAAAAGTGGATCGAACTATGAGCTGTCTCAGCTTTTCTCTAATGGCAGAGCCAGCGCATTGGTTGATGATTCCAGTGTTACTTTAAAAATCCAATATCTAAACGGAAATTTTCTGAATTCTTATGCAAAGAAGTAATCATAACACGCTTATTAATACATTTAAATTCGCTTTTGCATGGATTGTTTGCATAGTACTTAATTTGATTTCTTGTAAACATGAAAATGTTAAATCGATAGGTCCTGCATTATATATAGCAACAGATAATTTCAGAATTACGAATGAATTTTCGGCATCAGAAAGCTTTATAAGCTTTAATAGCGATAGTCTCTGGTTTAATGCGGGTTTTAGTGAAGAAGTAAATTGGGAAATCACGATCAAAGGTTTGGAGTCCAAAGCCATAAAAAAGATATCAGGACATTCAGATTCCTTGTTTAGAAATAATTCACTGTGGACTGGCACTAATGACGGAAAGTACTTTTTTAAAGCAGGAGAGAGCGCAATAGCGGAATTATACATATTTGGAAAGAAACAAACTTGGAAGGATACCATTACCATATTGACAGAAAAAGCACATTATGGTGGTGATGTAATTGTCTGGTCTGATATGGATGGACATGGGGCAACCACATCTTGGTATGACTACTTTGATAATAAAGAAAAGATATTTAGTGGTTTCCAGAATTCTAAAGATCCTATTCAGGGCATGTATAGATCTCTTGAAGGCAAAGATGGATTGGGTAAGGATAACTATTATATAGGGGCTTTGGCGCATAATTTTTTGACAGATACTGTGGGTTTTGACACCTCTCTGGATAAAATTTATGTTAATTTTTATATGCGCAAAAGAACCAATACTTCCGCAGTGGCTATGTCAGTGATTTCGTTGGTCGGTACAGATACGTCGAGATTGAATTATAACGTGGGTAAGCTAGATTGGGACGATTGGAAATTGATTTCTCTAAAACTGTCTGATATGCAACTCGACCCTACCAGTAAGGGGGCATTTAATCCAAAGTTTTTAAAGCAAGTGGCCTTTTATTTGAGTATTCATACCGCTGCTGGCGTAGATCAGACGGGTTTTGATGTCGACTTTATTACTTTTACAAGAAATAAGCCTTTTGATGTTTTGAATAAATAATAAAGAAATAGTGTAACTTTAAATTATCGTTATACTATTTCCATTGCTAAATTAAAATGAACATTCTTGACATCTTTGTTTTTGTAAGCTATTGCTTGATCATTGTCACCGTTGCGTATTTTGTCTCCCGTAAAAAAAAGGGGGAAGAACAAACCACTAAAGATTACTTCCTCGCAGGAAATACCTTGCCCTGGTGGGCTATAGGTACCTCGCTCATCGCCGCCAATATCTCAGCGGAACAACTCATCGGTATGACGGGCTCTGGCTATAAGATGGGACTGGCTATTGCCAGTTACGAATGGATGGCTGCAGCCACGCTCATCATCGTTGGCAAATATTTTCTACCGATTTTCTTAGATCAGAAGATTTATTCTATGCCACAGTTTTTGGACATCCGCTATGGTAGTAAGGTACGTACCAGTATGGCCATTTTATGGCTGATTTTGTACGTGTTTGTGAACCTAACTTCGATCATGTATCTGGGGGCTGTGTGTATCAATAAAGTCTTTGGCGTAGACCTCTATACAGCAGTTATTTGTATTGCCTTGTTTTCTGCACTCTATACGATTATAGGTGGGCTCAAGGCGGTAGCCTTTACCGACCCCATTCAGGTGACCTTCCTAGTGGTAGGAGGTTTGATCACTACTTATTTGGCTTTGGATAAGTTCTCTGGAGGTTTAGGTTTTTGGGAAGGCTTGAAAATGCTCTACCATCATTTGCCACAGAAATTCGACATGGTCATGGAAAGCGACAACAAACATTTTGGAGAGCTGCCTGGTTGGCTAGGCGTATTTGTGTTTTTATGGATCGTAAACCTTAACTATTGGGGCTGTAACCAATACATTACACAAAGAGCCCTTGCTGCTAAAAGTTTGGCTGAGGCACAAAAAGGGGTGATTTTGGCGGGTTTCCTTAAGATCATTATGCCATTAATCGTTGTGATTCCTGGTATTGTTGCTTTGGGGCTCAATGCACCCATTACGGAAGCTACGGCTGATGAAACCTATCCTTGGTTACTCAATACTTTCTTGACCCCAGGTCTTAAAGGCATCGCTTTTGCTGCCTTGGTGGCTGCTGTAGTCGGTTCTTTGAGTTCCAAGACCAACAGTATTGCCACGATCTTTACCATGGATATCTACAAGCCTTATTTCGGTAAAGACAAGTCTGAGACACAACTCGTAAACATTGGGAAAATCACCACAGCGGTATCTTTGGTCATTGCGATCATCATTGCCCCTCAGATTGGCAATCTTGGCGGTGGTTTCAAGTTTATACAGGAGTTTACTGGGTTCTTCAGTCCGGGTATCTTTGCGATCTTCATCTTTGGGTTGTTTTGGAAAAGAGCTACTGAACGTGCAGCATTATTTGTGGCCTTGGCTACCTTACCCGTATCATTGATATTATACTTTTTCTTCGGCGAGTATGAAGGCATTACCATTGTGGCTTTACCCTTCTTGTACAGAATGGGGATCAGCTTTGCATTCCTTTCGGCCTTGATGGTTTTGGTGAGCCTAGGAAACAAACAAGAAACAGATCCAAGGGCTGTAAAAATCACAGAAGGCTTATTTAAGACCAAAGCTAGTTTCAATATCGGTGCAGCGATTATTATCGTAGTATTAATAGTGTTATATAGCATGTTTTGGTAAGGATTATTTGAAATAACAACTATTCATCAATAGACTAAAGGGAGCAATGTAACGATCTGCTCCCTTATTTGTATTCAAGCAAATCTATACGATTGCTTAAGGTAATTCATGTTGCTGATTTGCCTTGTGGTTGATGGTTTTGGTGAATCATATTTTTTATACATACAATGGTCAAACGTTTACGCTTTTTTCAGTACCTATATCTGATCCTATGGAATTTTTCAACGCAAGTTTGCTGTCAGGATACGCAGCGTCTCTGGTTTGACACCTCCGCCACTGACTGGAACCATGCATTGCCTGTAGGCAATGGTCGCTTAGGAGCTATGATATATGGAGGAGCACTAAAGGAAAGAATACAGCTCAATGAACAGTCGGTATGGCTTGGGCAGGATGTGGACTTTGTAAACCCTCTTGCCAAAGAAGGTTTGCAGGAAGTAAGGAACTTACTGTTTGCAGGTAAATATGTAGAGGCTGAGAAACTTGCCCAACAAAAACTAATGTGTGACAAGAAGATCCCTTCTACCTATCAAACCTTGGGAGATCTACAGTTGGAGTTTCAGCAAACAGGAAAGGTAAAGGATTATTGTAGAGATCTAGATCTTGAAACAGCCATTGCTGGCGTTTCCTATAAAGTCAAAGGTGTTGTACATAAGAGAGAAATTTTTGCTTCAGCACCTGACCAAGCTTTGGTCATGCATTTTACAGTGAGCCAGGAGGGGGCCTTAAACTTTACTTGCAAAATGCTGCGTCCAGAAAGTAAAGCAACCGTTACCATAAAGAATAACGAAATCATGCTCACAGAGCACGTGGGAGAAGGTAACGGCGTAAAGCTTTGTGCCAAGCTCAAACTCCTTACCGATGGCAAGGTTGTCGTGAAAGAAAGTGGGATTGCTTTGGAGCATGCAAGTACAGCGACACTTTACATTACTGCAGCTACTAACTATAGGGGAGAAAACCCAGAGGAGGTGTCTCGGAAGCAGTTAGAAGTAGTTTTGAAGAAACCTTATGACTTGGTCAAGAAGCAGCATATTGAAGATTATCAGCAGTATTTCAAAAGGGTTTCGTTTGGTTTAGGAACTTCGAAAGCTATTGATTTACCCACCAACAAGAGGCTCCATGCCGTGCAAAATGGAGCCGATGATCCGCAGTTGATAGCACTGTATTACCAGTTTGGGAGATATCTACTCATCAGTAGCTCAAGACCAGGAGGTATGCCTGCCAATCTACAAGGCCTTTGGGCCGATGGCATGTGGCCACCATGGAATGCCGACTACCACATCAACATCAATATCCAGATGAATTATTGGCCTTCGGAGATCACGAATCTTTCCGAAATGCATGAGCCTTTCTTGAAGTTTGTAGATGAACTGAGACCCAATGCGCGCCGTACCGCCAAAGAGATGTATGGGGTAGAGGGGGCTGTGGGGCACTTCAGTACCGATGCTTGGCACTATGCCGAGCCTTGGGGACAAACGGATTGGGCCATGTGGCCTATGGGCTATGCCTGGAGTGCGACCCACTTGTGGGAACACTACTTGTTTACCGAAGATCAAAAATATCTAAAAGAACTGGCGTATCCCGCCCTCAAAGACGGCGCCAAGTTCTGCGTAAACTGGCTCGTGGAAAACCCTAAGACAGGAAGGCTAGTTTCTGGGCCTTCCATATCGCCAGAGAACAAATTCATCACAGCGCAAGGAGAAGTAGCCTCTATGGTGATGGGACCTACTATGGACCAGATGATTATCAGAGATTTGCTCAGTGCGACGATCAAAGCCTCGGAAATCTTGCAAATAGATCTAGAATTTCGGACTCAAATGCAGCAGACGCTTGCCAAACTGTCTCCAACACAGATCGCAAGTGATGGCCGTATTATGGAATGGGCAGAGGAGTTTAAAGAAGAAAATCCTGGTCATAGGCATATTTCACATCTGTATGGCTTGCATCCTGCTAACCAGATCAGCTCACAGACCCCAGAACTGCTAGAGGCTGCACGCAAGACTTTGGCACATCGACTGGCCAATGGGGGAGGCCATACGGGTTGGAGTCGTGCTTGGATCATCAACTTCTTTGCACGCTTGCAAGATGGAGAGGCGGCACACCAAAACCTCGTAGCCTTGTTGCAGAAATCTACCTTGGATAATCTTTTTGACAACCATCCGCCCTTTCAGATCGATGGGAACTTTGGGGCTACTGCGGGCATTACCGAAATGCTTTTGCAAAGTCATGCTGGTGAAATTCTCTTGTTACCTGCTCTGCCCAAAGCTTGGCCCAAAGGGCATATAAAGGGTATTGTAGCCCGAGGTGGTTTTGAAATAGAGATGGACTGGAACGGTGGGCAACTGACAAAGCTCGTGGTTATGTCGCGTTTAGGGAATGACTGCATTTTGCGTTTGGGTACAAAAACTATTTCGCTGAAGACAGAGAAAGGCAAAAATTATGTTTTTGGTCAAGCACTAAGCCCGCAATGATGACAAAAGTATAACCTTGGCTTTACAATATCTTTGTGTATTGTGGCTAATATTGGCTTTAAAAAGAATTATTATTTTTTATCATGTTCAAGATCACCGAAGAGCTCTGGAATTCTAAACAGAAATTTACACTCAGCAATACTGAAAGCCAAGAAAGCCTAGAGGTTTTAGCGGGCTTTGGGGCTTCCATACACCGCTTGAAACTCAAGCATGAGGGTGAGTTGCTAGAGATCATCAATGGTTATCAAAATGCCCAAGAGCTCGAAACTAACGCCAGCTTTGCCTATAAAGGCAGTTTTCTGTTTCCCTACGCCAATCGACTGGAGGATGGGAGATATACCTTCGAAGGTAAAAACTATCAACTACCGATCAACGAAGTGGGTAACAACCACGCCCATCATGGCCTTTATTACCACAGGGTATTTAATCTTCTTTCTCAACATACAACCGCGACATACGCAGAATTGGTCTTGAAAACGGATACAACAGAGGTTTTTGAGTACTATCCGTTCCGTTTGGAACTTCAGATCACTTTTAGACTCCATCATGGCAAGATCACCATACTTACAGAGATTACTAACTTAGATACTTGCAACGCGCCTGTTGCCATGGGCTGGCATCCGTATTTCAAACTTGGAGACGATGTAAAAGACTTGGTCTTGGAAATTCCTGAAAACAAGTATATCGAGGTCAATGAGCGCATGATTCCAATTGTACCTTCTACCTTTTCCAAATCACTCCCTACAAGGATTCCCCTGGCCGAGGCAAAGCTCGACGATGGTTGTTTAGTTGAGGATCATAAGGTTTGGGTAGTCATTCACAACACTGTTCTGGACAAAAACATCATCATGGATTTTATACGGTACGATGGTGTCGAAGAAATGTACATACAAGCCTATATACCACCGAGTAGGGATTGTATCGCGGTAGAACCTCAGACCTGCGCCATTAATGCCTTCAACAATGGTATGGGTCTCAAAGTCTTAGCACCCAAGGAGGCCGCTAGGTATGAATGTGCTATTTCTTTGTCTTAGTTAGTTAGTTAGTTAGTTAGTTAGTTAGTTAGTTAGTTAGTTAGTTAGTTAGTTAGTTAGTTAGTTAGTTAGTTAGAATCTGTTATAACTATTTTTAATTCCATATTTTGGCTGTAGCCCTGTAGGATTATAAGTTGGGATAGAAAATGAAAATTCGAGAAACTTGACATTGTTATGTTTTTTATTCGAAAAATATAAACAATTAAAGCCTTACTTCGTTATAAATCTTGGTAATCAATCATTACAGCTTATGCAATATCAAAAAGTAACAAAGGGGAGATGGAACGAAGGAGCTGACCAAATCCAAAGAAGAGAGGCGAAAAACGACTTTGAAGTTAATTTGGGAGAAGACTGGTCTGTTCACTTTTGGAGCAATCAGTTCAACTGTTCCCCCGATACACTTCGTAACGTTGCTCATGAGGTAGGCGTATCTTCTATGGCGATTAGAGAACGTTTGAAAAACATGAAGGCAGAAATTTTGTAATGTATTTATATACCATCCGTTCAAGAGCAAAGAAGAGGCTGTCCGAAAAGGGCAGCTTTTTTTATGCGGCAATTTTACTTATTGAT
>CAMFLX010000181.1 GCA_945957555.1 uncultured Cytophagales bacterium | reverse complement strand
ATCTAAAGTAAAAGGACCAAACGAATAACCTTCAGAAAGCCCCGAAATTCGGGGCTTTTTTTTCAAAAATCCTATTACTTTTTAACAACTTATCCTACATTTGGAAAGACATAAAATCTCAAATGAAAGACATCATTGCATTTCTGTCCCAGTTAAAGGATAACAACAATAAAGAATGGTTTTCTGATCATAAAAAACAATATGAAAAAGCAAAGGCAGAGTTTATTGCTATTGCTGAAGAGATTCTACGGAAATGCTCAAGCTTTGAGCCGAGTTTCAACAACCTAAAAGCTAAAGAATGTATTTTCAGGATCAATAGAGATATACGTTTCTCTCCAGATAAATCGCCTTACAAAACCAACTTTGGTGCATCTTTTAATCCTCATGGTAAAAAATCGCCGCATGCTGGTTATTATCTTCACCTTCAACCAGGAGAAAGTTTTGTGGGAGGCGGGATTTATTTGCCATCTACTGACATATTAAAACAATTGAGACAAGAAGTTGATTACAATTTCGAGACATTTGAAAGAATAATCCATACAACAGAATTTAAAAGATCTTACCCTGCCATATTCAATGAGGACAGATTGGCTAGACCTCCAAAAGGCTACGAAGCATCAAATCCAGCTATTGAATTCCTTAAGCTTAAACATTATATCTTTACACACAATTTTGATGAGTCACAAATTACCTCCAAAGAACAACTGATGGATCTCTGTGTTTCGAAATTTCAAACACTAAAACCTTTTAATGACTTTCTGAATCAAATTTTTTACAATTGAACACTTTTTAATGAAAATCATCTCCTACAACGTCAACGGACTACGTTCAGCTATTAGCAAAGATTTTTTAAATTGGGTGATAGCTACCGAAGCAGATGTTATCTGCCTTCAAGAAATAAAGACCTTTCCTGAGCAAGTGGATCTTAGTTTTCTGGCAAACTTAGGTTATAATTTCTTTTGGCACCCTGCTCAAAAACCTGGATATAGTGGTGTGGCAATTTTCACAAAAGTAAATCCTATCAACGTGAAAATTGGCATGGATAATGACCTCTACGATAATGAAGGGAGAGTCATAAGAGCAGATTTCGGGTCATTTTCTCTGATGAATGTTTATATGCCATCTGGGTCAAGTGGGGATCATCGTCAATCTTTTAAATTCAAATGGCTTGAAGATTTCTACAACTACATTGAACAAATAAAAAATGAAATCCCCGATCTAATCATTTGCGGCGATTACAACATTTGTCATACAGCCATTGACATCCATAATCCAAAATCAAATGCCAATTCCTCAGGTTTTTTACCAGAAGAAAGGGCGTGGATAAGTAAATTTATTGAATCCGGATTTACTGACAGCTTTAGACATTTAAACAAAGAGCCTCACAACTATACTTGGTGGAGCTATAGAGCGGGTGCACGTAAGAAAAACTTGGGTTGGCGAATAGATTATCACATGGTAAGTAATACTATCTCCAAACGTATCATGAGGAGCGAAATTTTATCATTAGCTATGCACTCCGATCACGCCCCAATCCTTTTAGAGATTAATTAATTTTTTTGTATTATTGCAACATCAACACATTACTTTACGTAAATCCCGTACGAAGCTTTTCGTTAAAGTAATATTACTTTTTGATTTAAAGATATTTGGGAAATTTTTATGAGAAAAACCATCAAACATTGTGCCTTGTTATCTATCGGTATTATATCCATAATATCATGTGGTAAGGATACCAAAGGAGGAGAAAGTACACAAAAAATAACCAAAGCTGAGGGAGGAAGAACCTATGGTGGAAGACTACGAATCAATGAGTCAGAATACTTTAAAAGCCTATTTCCTTTAAGTATGACCGATGGCATATCTATGCGTATTGCTACCCAGATTTATGAAGGCTTGTTAAAATTTGATCAATCAGATCTATCCATTAAAAATGCATTGGCCGAAAGTTATACGATAAGTGAAGATGGAAAATTTTATACCTTTAAACTTCATAAAAATGTTTTCTTTCATGATGACAAATGCTTCCCAGAAGGAAAAGGTCGTGAATTCAAAGCAAGTGATGTCAAATACTGTTTTTCTCAACTTTGTACACAAAGCCCAATTAATCAAGGCTTTTTACTATTCAAAGACGTAGTAAGAGGCGCAACTGAATATTATAATGCTACAGCTAATAACGCAAAACCAAATTTTGATTTGGCAGGATTAAAAATAATCGACGATTATACTGTCCAAATTGAACTGATGGCTCCCAATTCTTTATTCACAACATACTTAGCCATGCCTTTTACTTGTATCTATCCAAAAGAAGCGGTGGAGAAATATGGTTTAGAGATGAGAACTAAGGCTGTCGGTACTGGGCCTTTTATTCTTGCATCTGTGGACGATGATATACAAGTAATATTAAAGAAGAACCCAAAATACTATGGCAAAGACAAATATAACAACAAGTTACCTCTTATTGACGCAGTAGACATTAAATTCCTACACGAGAAAAAAACTGAATTGTTCGAATTCAAAAAAGGAAATCTAGACATGATCTATCGATTGCCTACAGAATATATTCTTGACATATTAGAGGGAACTCTTCCTGATAAGGAAGGAGACTACAGCCAATATGAGCTACAGAGAAAGCCGGAAATGGCAACACAATTCTTAGCTTTTAACTACCAATCCGATCTTTTTAAAAACAAAAATTTAAGAAAAGCGATTTCATTCGCAGTAGATAGGGACAAAATCCTCAATTATATCCTAAAAGGTGAGGGAATACAACCAGGTTTCTTTGGAATAACTCCACCAGCTTTCCCCGATTATAAAATAGAAGGGATTAAAGGATATAAGCTTAACAAAGATTCTGCTAGATATTATTTAGCCAAAGCGGGCTATCCTAATGGTAAAGGCTTTCCTGAGTTATCATTGAACCTAAATACAGACGGGGATAGAAACACTGATGTGGCAATTGAGGTACAAAAGGAGCTTAAGGAGAATCTAAATATTAATGTAAAATTAGATCATGTACCCTTAGCTCAACTTGTAGAAAACATGATCGGAGGAAAATCAAAATTCTATAAATCAGCTTGGTTGGCAGATTATCCAAGCCCTGAAAACTTCTTAAGGCTCTTTTATGGAAAGACTTTACCAGCAGATCAAAATGCTAAATCTTATCCAAACTTTGTAAGATATTCAAACCCTCAATTTGACAAATATTATGAAGCAGGTTTACAAGCAAAAGATAAAGTTGTGGCTTATGACAATTTTATGCAGGCTGAAAAGATTCTAATGGACGATGCTCCTATAATCGTATTATGGTACGACGAAGGTTACAGATTACTACAATCAAACCTTAAAAACTTCCCCAACAATGCAATGCAGGTCAGGGACTATTCCGAAGTGTATTTTGAAATGGAAAAGGAAGAGTAAACCCATAAAAAGCAATCCAGTTCTAATAATTAATTTAGAGCTGGATTTTTAAATTATGAGGCAGACATTTTTAATATTCTTCAATGTTACAATATTCCATCTAATCAATGCTCAATACACAGGAATTGGAGGAGAATTGCTTTCCAAATATTCTTATAGCTATGGGAAATATGAAGTCAAGTTGACTCCTCCCACAGATTCATCTTATTTCAGTTCATTCTTTCTCTATTCAAAAATCAAGAATAATATACAGACTATAAAGTTTGATATCAATTCGAAAGAAACTTTTTGCTATATCAATTCCTCAAAATTAAACATCTTTAAATCATACATTACTGACAAAGATTTAATTTGCAGCATTGAATGGATGCCTAACGGTATAAGATGCTTTGCAAATGGAATACCTTTAATTGATACGACATTTACAGCAGGATCACTAAGTATGCCCTCCCAAATAGGATTATCGATATGGAGAGAAAACATAAAAGACAATTTGATCAAACAATTGGATACAACTTTAGCGGAGGCAAAAGATTTCAAACATTATGAATACGTAGGGGACAATCCATCTTCTTTCAAATTAAAATACTCAGATAACTTCAATGAATTCAACAGAAATTATTGGATTAAATCTACTGAATCCTACCACGAAAATATTTTGAGAAATGATACAAGTATGCTCTTTTTTGACAGCCAAAAATTACAGCTAATCTCCTTATCCCATAAAACTAAAGCTGGATTTTTCAAAAGAGCATTTCACGAAGGAACTCTTAAACGTATACAAACAATCAACTACAAGCTACTTGATGATACTCCTAGTCTCTTTCTTACATTTTCGGATTCTATTTATTCTCATGACAAAAGCATTAAGAATTTTATGATCGAACACAATATGATCATAAAAAGTAAACTTAAGTCAGACTACAAAACTGTCGTATTGACCTTGGAAAAACCTATAGACCATAAAGCATACCTAAAATACTACCCAATCGATAGTAGGTTCAATAAACCACAAATTATAGAAATCGTTGTTAGCGAATGAGGAAGATTTTGCAACTTATTTACCCATATTTCGTTATATGCTTTAATATAAAGTTGTGCATTTTTTAATATAGACTAATACTGGCGTGAGAGCAAGGGTAATTTTTTCAGTGGAAAACATGGGAGCTTCAATCCCTTTTCATCATCAGTTCCTATTATCTAGGATTGTGAAGGAGATGATCGTACAGGACCCAAACTTCCATAACTTCAAAGCATATAGTTTTTCTGGAGTTAAAGGACAAACAAAAGTAGGCAGAGATGGGCTACAAGTTTTGTCAAACAAAATTACGATTGTCTTTTCTTCAATGAGTAAAGAGTTTCTGCATTTCCTCATCCATAAAATTTTTACTTACAAAAAGATAGAAATCGCAACACTAAGAGTGAGACCCGATAGTGTAGAGATAGAAGAGATTCCTATATTCACAGAGAACAAATACAAATATTTATGTTTATCACCATTGGTGTTCACAGATCCAAGAACACCATCTATTGACTCAAAAAAATTTGTTCCGCCAACCTCAGATGAGTTCTCCGACCTTATATACGAAAGCACAATGCTAAATATGGAGCGCTCTGGAGCTTTTACTCAAGATCAACTTGCTAATTTTTTTAAATTCCAAATTATTCCAGATCCTGAGTATTTATTAAAAATCAAAGAAGAAGAGAAGAAAATCGCTAGGATCTACAATGTCTATATGAATGATGCCAAATATGAGGTAAGAGGATACACCATCCCTTTCACACTGTTTGCAGAGCCTGATGTACACAATTTCATATTCAATTGTGGAGCTGGGGCAGTAACTAACGAAGGCTTTGGCATGCTCGATATCCCAAACACAGAAATCAAACGTGGCACAAAACCATTTCTATTTAAATAGTTTTGTAAGAAAAAGCTTACTTTTTCAAAAAAAAATAAATATCTTAACTATATTTGTTTTTTGACGCTGTCATGCTTAAATTTTTTCTCAGAAATAAAGAAAACCATAAAGACGAAAACAAAGAATACTTCAAACACTTAGTATCTATAGCTCATAGAGATGGGTACCTTGACAAATATGAAGTATCCTTATTGTGTAAGATTGGCGAAAAACTAGGACTGGGAACTAGTACTATCCAGAAACTGCTTAACACGCATAACCCACATGAGATTTTATCTCTCCCCAAAACAGACAAAGAACGGTTTGATCAATTATATGATGTAATTTCTATAATGCTTGCAGATGAGGAAATCGCAGAAGAAGAGATTGAATTTTGCACCAAACTTGCAAAAAGATTAGGTTTCAAGGCAGAGATAGTTGGAGAGCTCGTCCGCAACATTCATTATGATATGGGGACTGGCTCAGACAAGTCTATCATAGAAAAAAATGCCAACAAGATTCTAAAAACAACATAGTATGTCAGTCGCATCCCCCTTCAACTTGAAACAATGGATTGAGGAACACAGGCATCTTCTCAAACCTCCGGTAGGAAATCAACAAATATACAAAGCCAACGAAGATTTCATAGTAATGGTCGTAGGGGGGCCTAATTCAAGGAAAGATTTCCACTACAACAAAGGTGAGGAGTTGTTTTATCAACTAGAAGGCGATATAACGGTACGTATTTACGAAGAGAACAAAATCAAAGACATCTCTATTAAAGAAGGGGATCTATTTCTTCTTCCCGCTAAAGTGCCACATTCTCCTCAACGCAAAGCAAACACTATCGGATTGGTCATTGAAAGATATAGAAACAGCTCAGAGCAGGATGGCTTCATCTGGTTTTGCGAGAAATGCGAACATAAGCTTTATGAAGAATATTTCGATTTAGACGACATTACTACTCAATTGCCAAAAGTAATGGAGACATTTTACAATAGTGAAGCCTTAAGAACATGTAAAAAGTGTGGTTCGATAATGTCACCTCCAGAAAAGCTCTGACATAAATTGTTTTTATTAGAAACTAATATTCTTAAATTTGCAAAACCCTTCGAATCGGAGGGTTTTCTTATTTTAGGACAACATGGAATTAAACGCACTTACGGCGATATCGCCAATAGATGGTAGATATAGAAAAGGGCTTGCTGATTTGGCACCCTATTTCTCGGAATTTGGCCTGATCAGGTATAGATTATTAGTAGAAATAGAATACTTCATAGCGCTTTGTGAAATCCCATTACCTCAGCTCACGAAAGTGGATAAAACCGTATACCCAAAACTAAGAGAGCTTTATGAGAAATTCTGCCTTGCAGATGCAGAATGGATTAAAAACAAGGAACTAGAGACGAATCACGACGTAAAGGCTTTAGAATATTTTATTAAAGAAAAAGTTAAAGGACTTAACTTAGACGATTACTTAGAATTCATCCATTTTGGATTAACGTCCCAAGATGTCAACAACACCTCAATCCCTTTATCCCTTAAAGAGGCCATCAAAAACAGTTATTTGCCGAAACTAAAAGCTTTAGTAGACCAAGTAAAAACCTTAGCATTGGAATGGAAAACCATACCTATGTTATCCAGAACACATGGGCAACCAGCTTCTCCTACCCTACTGGGCAAAGAGTTTATGGTATTTGTTGAAAGACTTGAAAATCAGATTAAGCATTTTGAATATATTCCCTATGCGGCAAAGTTTGGAGGGGCTACAGGTGGGTTCAATGCTCATCATTTAGCTTATCCTAATATTAATTGGGTTGACTTTGGAAATAATTTTGTCAACAACATTCTTGGATTGAGCAGAAGCCAGTATACAACACAAATTGAACACTACGACCAGCTTAGCGCCATTTTTGACAATATCAAAAGAATCAACACCATCCTTATTGATTTTGACCGAGACATCTGGCAATATATCGCCATGGACTACTTCAAACAAAAAATTGAAAAAGGACAAGTAGGTTCCTCTGCCATGCCTCACAAGGTAAATCCAATAGATTTTGAAAACTCAGAAGGCAATCTTGGCATAGCTAATGCCATTTTAGAACACCTTTCGGCTAAGCTCCCTATTTCTAGACTACAAAGAGATCTAACCGATTCTACCGTGTTGCGCAACATAGGCGTACCTTTTGCTCATAGCCTTATCGCCTACAATTCCACCATTCGTGGTCTGAACAAGCTTATCCTAAATCCAGAAAAGCTTAACAGCGACCTAGAGGACAATTGGGCGGTAGTAGCGGAAGCGATCCAAACCATATTAAGAAGGGAAAATTACCCAAAACCATACGAAGCTCTGAAAGAACTCACACGTACAGGCGATAAAATCACACAAAAAACGATCAGTGATTTTATTGAATCTGGATTAAACGTGAATGAGAGTATAAAAGCAGAATTAAGGAAGATAACACCCCAAAACTATACTGGTGTGCACTAATTTTTAAAAAAACTTGTCAATTATTTTGCAGGACTCCAAAATAATACTACCTTTGCAGTCCATTCAGAGAGCTGGCAGAGTGGTCGAACGCGGCGGTCTTGAAAACCGTTGACTGTAACAGGTCCGGGGGTTCGAATCCCTCGCTCTCTACTAAAGCTCCGAAAGCAATTTCGGAGCTTTTTCCGTTTATCATTTCCATTAAAAACTCATACTAAATCCTAATAGCATATTTTTGTTTTTGAATATGATTCCAAAACCATAGAAACCTATAAGTATGAACATTATCTCATGTCTCATTTGATTTGTATCAGATATTTTATTTTACAATACAAGCTTGTGTGCGAAATGATAAATTGCTTAAATTTACTTAAGAGGTATCATATGCGATCAAACTTTGCAATAGCTCTTCCTAAATAACTTAAAAAATGAAAGACAAGCAATTTTCTATAGCACAGATTGCATCTATCCTACAACAGCTAGAAGAGGGCTCAGGTATTGACGATATATGTCGTGAGCACAACATCAACACTAACACTTTATATAACTGGAAAACGCGATACGGTACAATAGAAAACCTAGATAAGAGACTCACTGAACTCGAGGAAGAAAACTATAAGCTCAAAGGCATGCTCGCCGATATCAATATACAAAGAGAGGCAAAAAATACTGGAGACACGGACCACATCTATAGGATACTAGCAGCAAACATTCCTGGCACAGCCATTACCATTCTCGACACAGAAGAGCGGTACTTACTAGCAGAAGGTGATTTCCTTCGCACAATGGGATACACCAAAGAAACTATGCCAGGGAAGAAAATCTCTGAGGTTATTAGCCCTGAGAATTATGAAGGATACTATAAAGCGGTGATCAAGAGGGCATTTTCGGGCGAAGCTATATCCACAGAGCGACAGACGATTACAGGGCACCATACTCAAATGAAAGTCGTACCACTTAAAAATGGGACAGGAGAGATATTTGCCATCATGTTTGTACTACTTGACATTACAATGGTCAAACAAGTACAACTAGAGCTCAAAAAGTTAAATGAAGGGCTAGAATCCAAAATCTTGGAACGGACAGCACAGCTCAATGATGCCAATAAACGACTAGAATCATTCTGTTACTCTGTAACACATGACCTGCGAGCCCCTTTGCGAGCTATAGCAAACTACGCTAGAATACTCCAAGATGATTATGCTGACTCGATAAACGATGAAGCATTTGACCGTTCAATCAATAGAATGATTACCAATACCTCGAAAATGGATACTCTGATTGAGGATCTACTCAATTTTTCAAAATCAGAGGTTCAGGAACTTTCGTATTCACCCATAGACATGAATAAACTGGTTCATGAAATACTAAATGAATTTACCCTTGATGAGACTTCTAGAAGACTTGACATACAGGTATTCCCCCTTGTTATGGCATATGGAGATGTCAATCTTGTACGGCAAATATGGGTGAACCTGATTTCTAATGCACTAAAATATACTAGGAAAAAAGATTTCACTAAAATAGAAATAAATTGCACACATGACCATGAAACGGCATGCTACTCCATATCAGACAATGGAGCTGGTTTTAACATGCAATATATAGACAAACTGTTTGGTGTATTCCAGCGCTTTCACAATGCTGAAGATTTTGAAGGAACTGGCGTAGGACTTGCCCTTACCAAAAGTATCGTATTAAGACATGGAGGGAAGATCTGGGCCGAATCAGAGATAGACAAAGGTAGCCAGTTTTATTTCACACTACCCTTACAAAAATGAATAGTCAAACTACGCTAAGCACTAGGCAGATAATTTCAGAAATCGGAAATCAATTTCCTGATCACTTAATAACATAAACCTTTACTCTGCCAATCGAATCATACACCTCAGGTCTTTATCTGTCAAGTACCATTCAACACAATATCCTTCAGGATCCAAATTTGGACTTGACAGTAATTGCTGAAATGCCTTGTCAATACTAGATAGATCTTTCATGTAGTCAAAGACCATGAGGCTAATGTACTTCCCCTTTTTCAAAATCAACATATCACAGTCCAAGGCCGCGGCTTCTCCTGCTGTTATTTCTTCTGCGGCTGCCCGATACACAATATTTCCGTTATTTCCCGGACGAGAAATTCCAAAATATTTACGTTCTGTAGTGTATGGAATCTTGGCATGTAGTGTCTGATGTGCCGCCAATATCCCCTCTGAAAAAGCTGTCGCAGTTACATACAACACCTTGATATCCTTATTTAATGTAATGGTTTCCATGATTAATATCATTTAAACATTGTAATACAAAGTTAATGACTAGTCTGATGTTACTTAAGGGCATATAGCGACAATTTCGAGGGGGAATCACAACAAAATCCAAGAAAAAATGAAGCTTTGCCCCTACTA
>CAMFLX010000180.1 GCA_945957555.1 uncultured Cytophagales bacterium | reverse complement strand
TGTTTGAGCCCAAACGCGTAGCGTTGGGCGAGTTTCGAGGATTCACAGCCATGTGTGTGGTAGAGGCCTCCGCCAATTTTCTTGACAACTTGTCCCGATTTTTCGGGAGCCTTGATTTTTTGGTTCTTTTTCATCAAGGAAAAAGAACGAAGAAAACCGCATGCTCATAAATAAACTTTATTGAAATTCTTAACTTAATAACATTGCCTTCAAAGGGGGACTTTCCAACCAACTTTGGAAAATCTTCGGAAGTTGCCCAATACCATGAGAATGCAGTTCTTGGAATCATTTTAAAAACCATCACACACAATAAAATATTTTCCTGAGCGTTATATAACTATTGCAAACTGAATTGACACAAGCAAAAAGAGACTGAACGCTCTCGTCTACATAAAAGACACAGCAGCGAAACAATTTTACATGTGATTTAAATTTTAGGGATTAATTTATTGAGGGAACAGAGCCAGTCGCATGACTGGCTTTGTTTTTTAAAATACTGGAGCTTTCTAACACAACTTTTTGGCACAGCATTTGGATATGCTTTACCAAAAGGAAGAAAAACATGAAAACGTATCGTAACCCTAGTTTTATCAGCTTTATAATCATCTGCTGTACTTTTACTCAAACTCTGTTTGCACAAAACAGGCTGCAAAACAGACTGGCAACTGATGCCCTACAACAAAGGATCTTTGAGGCCTTTAAAGACGATGCAAGTCTTTTGGAAAGCAACCAAGCGGTGTTTCGATCTCCCACGGAGATTAAGATCATAAAAGAGACTCAAGTATTCATTACTTATATCAGTGAAGAAACTTCTGGCAAAGGCACCTTGGCTTACTTTACCTACAAAACGGGTACTCAACCTAGTGTAGAAGCCAAAAACAACTTAAGTATCATCTTCCAAAGGCTGAACAGCTCGGTACTCGAATATGGAGACATGGTCAATTTGGGGGATTTCAAGCCCGGCACCTCCATTGGTTTTGTTTTTGTACCCAACGGATGGACAGGCAACGAAGTGAAACTCTCCGGCACCAAACTTTATACTACTGATTATAGCAAGATAGCGGCTACTGCTTATGACTCAGAAACTGGCATGGTGATTCTCGGCATAGAACAAGATGTGGACATCCCTGTGAAAGACCTGAACGATATCTTAATAGGCATTCACACTTCTGATAAAAGCGCGCTCAAAACACAGTCACTGGCCCCCCTAAGTACAACACCCAATACAAGTACTAGGGAGCCTGAATCGGGACCTCAAAAAACAAGCAACTACTATACTTGCTTCGACAAGGGTATGACGGAGGCTTATTACCAAAACAGCCTGAAAACCCTGAGAAATACCAGCGATGATGTTAACAAAATCAACATCATTAAAAGCACCGTAAATGCGTACAAAATAACCCCAGAGCAGGCTAAGGAATATTGCTTGACATTGGCCAACTACAGTTATCGCTGCGAAATGGCGAAATATCTATACAACTACGAATGTGAAAAAGACCGTGCTTCTATCCTTGCAGAGATCATTAGCAATACCAGTTTCGAGCAGGATTATTTGAATTTTATCAAAGAACAAGAAGCTCTGGCCAAAGCACCCGCCAATCCTAGTCCCATAACTAGCCCAAACACGAGCAGCAACAATACGGTAATCATCGTAGACCCAAATGCGGGTTATGGAAGACCTCAATACCCGTATAACTATGCCGCTGGTGTACCTATGACGCAGAGAGAACTCAGTCAACTCCTGAGCCAATTGGCTAGCTTATCTTTCGATTCATATAGAGAGAACATGATCAAGGTAGCTATCACGGGTAGATCTTTGAGCGTAGCTCAGGTAAGACCGATCTTAAGTCAGTTTGATTTTGACCACTACAGGTTGAACATAGCCAAATATTTATACGATTTCACCTACGATAGGCACAACTATTATACCTTGTCCAGTTCCTTCCAGTTCTTGGGCACTCAAAGGGATTTCATGACATTCCTGAGGAATAGATAAAGCAACAAACTATTTGATAGTCTCCAGGAGTCAAATGCTTGGAATTGATGCTGTTCGACCATGCACACCATGTCAAAGTTTCTATGTAAGCCCATATACCAAAGAGTGACGAGATATTGATGCTTTACGGGCTCTGATCCTTTGTGATCCAAGATTAAGGGTTTGTACATTTTGGAATGTCCCCCCAATTATGGGGAGTACTAGCTATGTAAACAATTGATAAATTTGTTGTCATTTTACATTTAAAGTCATTTACAATATGAAAAAACTATTATTATCATCAATGCTGTTTTCTGCACTGGCAGCCCTTACACAAATACCCCAAAATGGACTTATCGCCCATTATCCATTTGATGGAAATCTAAACGATCTGTCAGGCAATGGATATCATTTGACGGTATCGGGTACTGCAAGCTATACTACCGACAATTTACTCAATGCCAATGCCGCTGTTGCTATTCCCAATGGCAGTTATTTGGTGAATCCAAATACTGGAATCATGCCTACAGGCTCTTATACAATTGCCTATTGGGTAAAAGTCCCTACATTGGTAAACACCTATCAAACAGTCTTGGAATTTAATGAAGGATTGTACTGTAGGTATTTCAAATCAGGTACTAATGCAACGGCTCAGTTGGGTGAATATATTTCTAGTACGAGTAATTTTGAGCATACTATAAGCATGACCAATACCTACGCAGTATGGCAGCATTTTGCCATAAGTTTTGATGCCACCACTGGCTATTCTTATTCCTTTTTAAATGGACAGCAGCAAACCATACGCAGTGGTATCAACTTTAATCCATCGGTAGTAAGGAATACAGGTCTGATCATCGGTGGGGGGACCAACTCGGGTGCGATCAACTCAGCCAAAAGTTTGGCAGGCCAAGTGGATGATATAGTGATATATAACAGGGTGCTGAGCCCTATAGAAATAAATACTATAAAAAACTCGACACAGATTCCCCCTACAAGCCTAGTGGCTTGTTATGATTTTGATGGTGTAAATCCTGAAACAGAAAATGTAGGGGGGCTTAATGCAAGTGTATTCTCAACCAGCCAAGTCGCAGACCGAAAAGCTGTAGCCAGTAATGCCATTAGTTTTTCTGGGACAGGCACCAGTAGGGCTCTATTTCCAAACAATACAACTCTAAAAAGGCAACGGTTGTCTATATCTATGTGGGTGAAACCTGCAGCTTCCACAGGTTCATTTATTCTATTTGCTAAAAATGCAGCTTCGGGTAACTTTGAGGGTGTAGCGATCACTACAAATTCAAACAATACATTTAGTCTGATCAAGAATACTTCAACGGCTTCTGCTGCCAACATCTCCGGGGGAACTTATACTCCCAATGCCTGGACACATCTTACGGCTACCATAGCCAACGACTCGATGAAACTCTATGTAAATGGAGTATTAGCAAACAAAGGAGCCGCAAATTTTGCTACTGAATATGATGCCAATACTTCATTTGTATTGGGGAGTAGCAACCAAGCTAATTTTTACTATCCCTATAGCGGCGCAGTTGATGAATTGAAATTCTATTCAGGAGTGTTGACAGCCAGCGAGGTAAATGACTTGTATACAAGTGGGGCACCCTGTTCTTCAACAACTGGTATTGACCAGAGTTTAATAGACTCTCATGAATTGGCTTATCCCAATCCTGTAAAGGATATACTCAATGTGCATGGGAATGCTGAAATTTTCACATTGACTGGTTTAAAAGTAGCTGAAGGCAATACCCAAATAGAGGTATCTCATTTGCCAAATGGAATTTACATGTTAAAGTTAGAAGGGGCTGTAACTAAAATCGTAAAAGATTAATTGGGTTTCTTAATAAAAGAAAAGTCCCGCTTTCGGCGGGACTTTTCTTTTGTATTATTTATTCCGTAGAACGCTACATTATAAAACTTTCTTGAATGCTTCGTTGAGCTTTGGCAACACCTCAAAAGCATCGCCTACGATACCGTAATCGGCTGCTTTGAAAAACGGTGCTTCTGGATCTTTGTTGATCACCACAATACACTTGGAAGAGTTTACACCTGCCAAATGCTGGATGGCTCCCGAGATGCCCACCGCAATGTACAAATTAGGACTCACCTTCACCCCTGTTTGCCCTACGTGCTCATGGTGTGGTCTCCAGTCAGCGTCAGATACGGGCTTAGAGCAACCTGTAGCCGCGCCCAAAGTCTTGGCCAAGTCTTCGATGATACCCCAGTTTTCAGGACCTTTTAAGCCCCTACCACCAGATACTACAATTTCTGCTTCCGGCAAAAGTACTTGACCTGTTGCTTTTTGTACTTCTTTTTGTACTACCGCAAGATCTGCGCTATTTACGCTGACACTCACGGTCTCAACGGCTGCAGTACCACCAGTTTCTATGACTTCGGAGGCATTTTTGCGAATTACTACGATCTTTTGTGCACCAGATACTTCCACCTGTGCAAATGCCTTACCTGTAAATATGGATCTTTTAAAAGAATTACCTGCTGGCAAGTCTGTAACGTTGGTTACGATACTAGCGCCAAGTTTAATGCTTAATCTGGCAGCCACAGGATCGGTAAGTGAAGACTTTGAAAACACAACCGTATTGGCGCCTGCTTTGGCTACTACTTCTTTCAAAGCACTCGCATAAGCTTGTATATTGGCAGTAGCCAATTCTGCATTATTCACATGAAAGACCTTGCTAAGTCCATATTTGCCTAAACCTGCTAATCCCTCTGCAGGTGCATTGCCTATAAACACGCCATGCGCCTCTTGTCCTTGCGCTTTGGCTACCTGTACCCCATAACTCACCGCTTCTAGAGACGACTTCTTCACCGCTCCATCTGCCGACTCTATATATACTAATACTGACATGATTCTAAAATTGTAAATGTTAAACTAAATGGATGATTAAATAGATCAGATCACTTTTGCTTGATTTTTAAGCAAATTCACCAATTCTTCCACATTGGCAGCGTCTATAAGTTTCACGCCAGATTTCGCTGGTGGCAACTCAAAACTCTTGTAAGTGGTGTTTTCTGAACTGGCCGCAGGCTCTAGCACTTGAAGTGGCTTGCTCTTTGAAGACATAATCCCTCTCATATTAGGAATTTTCCATTCAGCGATAGGTTCTTGGCAACCGGCTACAAATGGCAAAGAAAGTTCTAATACTTCTTTTCCGCCTTCTATTTCACGGGCTACCGTAGCTTTGTTACCAGCAAGGTCTAGTTTCATAATCGGAGAAACAGAAGGAAGACCCAACAGCTCTCCTACCAAACTATGCACAATGCCTCCATTATAGTCGATACTCTCGCGTCCCATTAAGATGAGATCAAAACTTTTATCTTTAGCATACGCCGCGATCTGTTGTGCCACAAACAAAGGATCTTTGGGAAAAGCGTTCACCCTAACGGCATCATCGGCACCAATGGCCAGAGCTTTTCTGAGTGTAGGATCCGTTTCTGGACCACCTACATTCAATACCGTGATCTGTGGAGTACCACCATTGGCTTCTTTAATATCTACAGCTTTAGAAAGGGCGTACTCATCATACGGTCCGATAACGAACGTGATCCCATCTACATTAAACTTAGTGTTATTATCTATAAAGGAGATTTTTGAAGTGGTATCAGGCACATGACTGATACAAACTAATATTTTCATGTCAAAAAATTTATTTCTTATCACATAAATACTAAATTTAGTTTGAATTGGTTGCAAAAAAGTTAAATTTGTTCTTGATAAAGTGAAATTTTATGAACTTCAAATTTTCCATTAGAATTGTTGCGTTGTTGTTTTTTGTGTTTGGTATGAATGGTTTTGGGAAAAGTTATAAGATGGACCCAAGGCCCATAGGTTTTGTAAAACTAGGAAACACCAGCCTCTTAACTGTTGACTCTCTCAAAACTCTTGTAGCTTATACAGACCGTTTACTCACGCTACCTGTAGCAAACTCGGAGATCCAGCTTTGGGCCTTTAACCCCAAAGCTGGTCTTGCACACTTTGTCTGTTTAGAAAAAACGGACAAACTTTATAAAATACAAATTGACAGTGGCAAGGTAGTGTATATTGCCAATACCAGCAAAGTACAGTTTCTCCCCCTTGAAAGTGGCCTACCAGGCTTTTCTCTCACTATTGATGTAAATAGTTTCCTCAAAGACAGCCCATCGGCTGAATCAAAAAACATTTCCACCAAAGAGGACATGTCTTTCGACATCAAAGAGGTTGTGGAAGTCAAAGGGGAGCTCTGGGCGTATGTGGAACCAAATTCTGAAGCCAATAACATGGTCAAACAGTCGGTACTTAATGTGAGTGGTTGGGTCAAGATCAAATCAAAAGGTAAATTGCTGGTTTCTATACAGCCCCATTAAAAACACTATTAAAACAAAAAGGGTCTGGATAAAAATCATCCAGACCCTTCTTTATTGCTTCGACGCAGTCTTAAGCGTATTTCTCTACAAAACCTCTAAGTCCGTTCATGCCGTTGCCCTCTCCTACGGCTACAAACTTCCATTCAGAACCTTGTCTCTGTAGTTTCCCAAATACCATACCTGCATCATAAGAGTTTTGAGCGTCAAGATCGTATCTCAATACTTCTCTTTTGTTTTCTACATCGTACAAACGGATATAAGCCTGTTGTAGCAAGCCAAAATTATGTCTTCTTGTTTCTGCTTCGTGAATCGTAACAGCCACCAAAATCTCATCGACATTTCTATCGATCAAGTCTAGGTTACAAAGGATCATTTCATCGTCGTCGTCGCCGAAACCGGTACGATTGTCTCCTGTATGCTGAATAGAGCCATCTGGAGATTTCAAGTTGTTGTAAAACACGAAATAGCTATCGCTTGGCAATTTAGAACTTCCGTTTACTAGAAACACTGAAGCGTCCAAGTCCATTGGGGAATCTGGCTTCATTTCCCAGCCTAGACCAAACATTATTTTTTTCAAACCTGGTTCTTCTTTGGATAGGTTAAAAGAACCTCCTTTTTTTAAGTTTATTGACATGATCTCAGTAAATTATTATTGCTTTTTATTATTGAAAAAATCGTTGAATTTGTCATCTAGAGGATCAGGTTTCTTTTCAGGAACCTTAGCCGGAGGATTGAGCTGTTCAAAAATTTTCTGAACATCTTTTTTATTGTTCACAGAATTATCGATCAGTTTACTTTTCTGTTCTTCAATTTTTTTAGGGTCATTCCTAAACTTCTGTTCTAATTGTTTGTGTTTCTTTTCTTCTTCCAAAAGTCTTTTTGCCTCTTCCTCCTCTTCTAGTTTTCTTTTGATTTCTTCAAAGTCGGTATATACTTTGGTATTGCTTTCCAAAGCCTCAAATTGTCTATCTATCCTTGAAGTAGCTTCATTGAGCTCCACCTTAGCCTCTGCCTCGGCAGACATCTGGTTGATTTTCTCTTCAAATCTGCTGAAATTAGATAAGCCGCTCATAGAAATACCACCCAATTGGTCTGCGATTTCTGCTTGCGCTTTAGAAGTATTTGCTTGTGCTATCAAGATCGACTCTTTGGCCTTGGCTTCGTCAAACTTAGTCTTCATGCGATCCAGTTGGGTCCTTAACTGGTCTACCATGCTCACCGACTGGTTATTCATGGTTGTATACTGTTCTACCTGCTTGTCTGCAAGCGCCTTTTTCTCTAAAGCTTTCTTACCAAGTTCCTCATCGCCACTCCTGATCGCCATCATAGCCTTGTTGTACCAATCGTTGGCTTCCGCCTTGTAACCAGTAAGCTTTTTTTCAAGTGTTTTTTGATTGGCCATCGCCTTTGCCAAAGCCTCTGTAGACTTCTGTATTGCCAGCTCCATCTCAGAGATAGCTAGCTTAATCATCTTAACAGGGTCTTCCATTTTATCTATAGCATCGTTGGCATTAGACTTGAAGACATTATTTAAGCGCTGAAATAGTTTTCCCCACATGTTAGATTAACGATAATTTTATACAAAATTACTGGAAATTAGCAAATTGCCAAATACCCTATGTAGATAGCCCCAAAATACTGTTTTTTAACATAAATCTCTCCGTTTAGAGCCACTTACCATAGACCCAAAAAGGCGTACCGATCATCAGACCGATACGCCTCTTCTCTATCACAATAGGGCAAAAGCCCTATCTTTTGTCTTTATTTCTTCTCAACTTTCAAAGCAGTTCCTTCTGTAGTTTTAACTACATATAAACCATTTGTAAGATTTGACAAATCCAGCGTATCAACAGCTGAAAAATTCATCACAGACTTTCCTGAGGCAGCATAAACCACTCCCGAGCTAATCTTGTTGAGAGTGATCTTACCATCTTTCGTAGGATTTGGAAATGCTACCAGTTCGTTAACAACCAAGTATTGATCGTTCACATCCGTAACCACTGGACACGTATAAGCAATCTCCAATTTAGGAGCAACACTTGCGTTAGCAGCATCACTTGAGTGAAAGAACAATGAAGCATAAGGACTTTCAGCATCCATCTTGATCATCCAACCGTGGTTTATTGCAGGATTATTATAGAAGTCTTGTACATCAGTTTTGAGATCCAACACATAGTTCTGCGTTGCCGAAGTACTCGTTGCCAATACTGCCGAAGCGTTTGCCGAAATTGCTGGCTGATTTGACCAAGTCACTGTAGACTCATCCCAAGCGTTAGAAATTCTATACATCTTCGAAGCATTGGAATGCGTAAGATTACTATGTCCTTGAGTAAAAACAAGACTGCCTGTCAAATAAAGATTTGCTGATGAAATACTGGCACCAGCAGGTAGCCCAGAAAGGTTGAACTCGATTAATGAGCGTAGTGTACCTTGGCCTAGGCCATCGTTATCCCAAGTCCAAGTAGCGTTTTCCATTTGTACATCATCACCCATATTTACATTCTGTTGGTCTTTACGGCTAAAGATAGTGGCATCTTTACCTTCTTTGGTGGGCTGATATACTACTGTACCATCCAAGCATCTAGGTTTTACAACACAAGATTTATAAGAGATTTCCAACTTAGGCGCTTTCAAAGCATCAGCATTGTCACTCGAATGGAAGAATAAACCTGCATAATAGTTTTCATTGTCCATTTTCAGCAACCAACCATTGTTAGCAGAAGGATTTGTCACCATATCGGCAACATCATTGGTAAGATCGATACTATAATTCTGAAATGCTGTTGTGTTTTGCGCCAATACACCCGAAGCTACACTATTGATAGCTGGTTGATTAGCCCATGTAACACCTAATTCATCCCATTTTTCTGTAATTCTATACAACTTTGATGCATTTGAGTGGCTCAAATTGCTGTGGCCAGTTCCTTCGATACCATTGTTTGCATACAATGTAAGAACCGAAGATGATACCACCGCATCAGATGGTAATGCTGAAAGATCAAACGCCAGTAAACTCCTATAAGTACCAGCACCTAAACCATCGCCATTCCAGGTCCAAGCATAAGCACCAGACTGTACCGAGTTCCCGTCGTTTTTATTTACAACGTCAGTCCTATTTCCTATATGAGCATCCTTACCTTGGCCTTTTGAGGGTTGTAACACTGCTTTGTATTGACCACAAACACCATAGGTGATCAGCAATTCTGGGTGTAAGTCTGTCTTTGCGTGATCTGAAGAAGCAAAAAACAAACCAGCATAAGGACTTTCAGTATTTAGTTTCAATGTCCAACCAAAATTAGAAGCTTGATTGTCATACATATCAGCCACATCGGCCGTTACGTCTATCTCATAATTTTGATATTTATTAGTGCTGGCGGGCACCGCTATTCCACTTGCGCTTAGAGCTGGTTTGTTGTTCCATGTCAATGTTCCTTCTTGCCAAGCAGCAGTATTTCTATACAAAGTGGCTGCATTAGCACCTTCATGTCCATCCACTATTCCATTCGAATATTTAAGTACCAGCTTGGCCGATAATATACTAACATTGCTAGGAAGGCTGGTCAAATCAAATTCTATCAAAGACCTCATAGAACCTTGCCCCAAACCGTCAGCATTCCAGGTCCAAGTATCTGCAGCCAAATACACAAGGTTTCCGTTGTTGGTATTTACCGCATCAGTGCGGCTAAAAACCACAGCATCTTTTCCTTCGGTTCCAGGTTTTAGTAAAATGGTATTTTGTGCTGCTAAAAACTGTGCAGCAACGAGCATTTTTGTTAATAGTAAAGTTTTTTTCATCATGTATCCATTATTTCGTTTAAAACTATACCCATTAGGATTGATTTTAAAATCACAATGTGACAAAAAAAGAATAATAATTTAACCCAAAAAAATCAATAGAAATTTATTGCGACCCACAATTACTTCATTCTG
>CAMFLX010000179.1 GCA_945957555.1 uncultured Cytophagales bacterium | reverse complement strand
ACCTGTATGCAAGCCCGGCAGAGCGTATTTTTGTCGGGCTTTTTATGATTAAAACCTTATACATGCAAGGCTACTTACTCATTGGCACAGAATTGAAATGATTTGATACAATAATGACAACTTTTTAATCAATTTAAATCTATTTTCGTACTACAATCAAAAACAATAATCGGTACTCAAATTCAAAAAAATCGATGTCAACATTCCACAGCAGCATTAAAAAGTATACATTTTTGAGCCTTCTATGCACTTTTTCCTTAGGTACATTTGCACAAGATGAATCGGAAAAGCCCCGATACATGGATATGCGAAAACCCAACTTCAATAAAATCAAAAAGAAAGCGGAAAGGTATTTTAAAAATCAAGCAAGAGAGATTGTTGACACCACGGAAATACCCTTCGAAGCAGAAAACAATTTAGGAGGGCGAGAAGAAGACAACGAATACCATAAATATAAAAGATGGGAATGGTATTGGCGCGACAGGGTAAATGCCGATGGCGGCTTTCCCGATCCTCTCAAAACTTATGCAGTCTATAAAAATTTGCAAGAAAACGGTACAAACTTGCGCACTGCAGCTAGTAGTCCAACTTGGTCAAGTATTGGAATGAACAAAAACAGTGGCGGCTATTGGGGTCTTGGACAGGCACGATCAATAGCTATCTTCCCTAGCAATCCCAACATATATTATGTAACTACTGTAGGTGGAGGTGTTTGGAAAACAACCAATGGAGGGGCATCTTATATTCCTATAGGTGATGGGTTACCTCAGCTTTTTTGCGGCACAATACTCGTGGACCCTACAGATGCCAATATTTTATACGTAAATATCGGTGGTACAGGAGAATGGTGGCTGATGGGTCTTGGTGTATATAAATCAACCAATGGTGGAGCGACTTGGGCACCTACAGGTCTCACAGGAACGAGAGCCAATGCCCTTAACGTCAAAAAAATGGCCATGAGCCCTAGCGATCCTAAAATAATATTGGCAGCAACCAATAATGGGCTCTACAGAACGAATAACGGTGGTACCAGTTGGATCCAGGTTAAAACTGGAGAATATGGTGAAGTGGTTTTCCGCCCTGGTGATGGCAATACTATTTATGCTGCCACAGACGACTACTGGGGAGGTAGTGAAGTCTTCAGGTCAACAGACGGTGGCCTTACCTGGACCCAAGAAACGAATCTAGGAAAGACCAAAACTAAAATATGGCTATCGGTATCACCTAATGATAAAGAGTTTGTAGCCGCCGTATTTAAAACAGATGACGCCACCAAAGACCTTTATGTATCTTCTGACAGAGGCAATAATTTCAACTTCAGGTCCAATACGCTACCAGACGCCGACATATTTTATGTATCAGCACAAAACAAAAATGTAATGTATGGAGCAGCTGTAAACATGAACCAATCGAAAGACGGGGGGATGACTTGGACGCAGATCTCCAACTGGTGTTGTGCCACCACGGCAATACCAGAAGTGCATGCGGACTTTCATGGTGTTACTCATAATCCAGCCAACCCTGCTGAAATCTACTTCTGCAATGATGGTGGTGTGGACAAATACAACGAAAACACCAAACAATGGACCCAGCTTTCCAATGGTTTGGTGATCACCATGTATTACCGAATTTCTTGTGCTCAAACCAACAATGTAATCGTTTCTGGAGGCACACAAGACAACGGGGGCAATAAACGTAATGCGGATGGGACTTGGCGTAATACTACTGGAGGCGATGCCACCATGGCCATGATAGATCCCAGCAATGAAAACATCCAATATTCATCTTATATAAACGGAGACGGGATCAACAGGTCCAACAACGGCTGGAGCAGCTCTACCGACATTACTACAGCACTGCGTAATGCTGGCGCTGTGGGAGGAGACTGGGCGACCCCCTTTGCCATAGACCAAAGCAATCCAGCTAACATTGTTGCGGGCTACCAAGACGTGATGAGGAGCACAAACCGTGGCGATTCATGGACGAAGATCAGTACCAATCTTACTAATGGAAGTAATTTACATCACATCACTATAGCGCCTGGTGATGGCAAAGTGGTTTATACCTCTAGAGATGCTGTCCTTTATAGAACGTTCAATACTGGTACTAATTGGTCCTCCGTCAGTAGCCCCGCTGGTAATATTACAAGGATTGCAGTAAGCCCTAATGATGCTAAAACAGTATATATTACCACCAATGGTGATAATGGGAAAAAAATTTATAAATCTACAAACGGTGGAGACACATGGACCAACATTACGCTCAACTTCCCCAACGATGTGAACGCCATTTGTATTGCTTACGAAAAAGGCACTAATGAAGGGCTCTATGTCGGTTCTCCAGTAGGGGTATTTTATAAGAATGCCTCTATGACTCAATGGCTGTATTTCGGCAAAGGCCTCCCTAATACCGAAATAAACGACATCAGCATTGCCTACAGTGCTAAAAAAATAAGGGTTGGTACTTGGGGCAGAGGTGTCTGGGAAACAGATTTATATACAGAGGAAATCACTTCAATTGATTCAGGAATAGATCATATTGATCTTCAAAGCAATATCGCAAAAGTATATCCAAATCCATTTATTCACAAAATCGAAATCAATGCCACAGAAGAATTGAGAAGTATCAAACTTCTTGATGCCGAAGGTAAGGAAGTCCCTTGTCAATTGAATATCCACGGCAACCACTACACATTGAGCCCCACAGTCGACTTGGCTATTGGGGTATACCATGTACAGATTTCAACCATGGCCTCAAAAACTTATTTCTATAAAGTAGGCAAAAGCAAATAAACACAAGGGGCAAGAAAGAGCTTAAATATAAATACAGATACGGGCTGCCAGTACTTTATGCCAGCCTGACTATCGTCTGACACATGTATTCCTAAATAATCACAACCTACATTTCAAAAACCTAAAAAAGTAATTACAATATTTCAGCTAAGCTCTACGGCAATTGAAATTGGCGAGAACAATTTGATTAAAGTAAATACGCTCTTATTTTTGTAAAACATTCATCTCAAAAACAATTAAATATTTACATAATATGAACAAACAAAACATTACACTATGCATAGTACTCTCGCTTCTTTCCCTCTTTGCCTCTTGTCGAAAACATAGAGAGGGACCTTTACCTACCAACTATTATTATTATGATGGCAGCACCAACAACCCACACTATTACACCTACTCTGATACCAACAGGTTTATACTGCCTTCCGCTGACAGAGCCATCAATGGCTATAGTAAGTTTTACTATACAGGAACGGGAATCCTGATCAGCGAGGGAAACTACGAAAACGGCACACCATCTGGCTACTGGAAATTATACTACCCTGATGGTAAAATTATGCGCGAAGGCAATTACAACAATGGACAACTTTCTGGTTATTGGAAATTTTATTATGCCGATGGCAAAATGAAAGAAGAGGGTAATTATACGAATAGTATTAGAACAGGAACCTGGAAATATTACCATCCAACAGGCTATCTATCAGCTACTGGTAATTACTCTAATGGAGCTCCCCATGGCGAATGGAAATATTATGATGCCAATGGTAACCTTATCTCAGTGATTATATATGCTTAGTGAAAGCTATCATTTCTCTCGAAGTTATATTAAAGGGTTGCACCAGCAACCCTTTTGTGTTTTAATAGAATCCGATTCTTATTATTTGTTAAGATACATTGCGACTGCTACAAGACCATTTTACTTCAGGGATGAGCCCATTGTGCGTGTCGCAAGACACACATCCTCATTAGCATGAGCATGTTGCGACTCCTACAAGACCATTTTACTATAAGGATGAGCCCATTGCGAGTGTCGCAAGACACACATCCTCATTGGCATGAGCATGTTGTGACTGCGACAAGACCATTTTACTATAAGGATGAGCCCATTGCGCATGTCGCAAGACACACTTCCTCATTGGCATGAGCATGTTGCGACTGACGCAAGACCTTATTATCTATTATTGGGCATATTGCAACTGCTGGTATAAACCCACTGCGCTATTAGATGTAGTGTATTGTATGTGATACATAACAAAAAACCGAGAGGGCCCATTTCTGAACCCCCCTCGGCTATGTTAAACCTTAAGTATGTTATCTAAAACTATTCTTTGATGAGTTTGATGGTTTCTGTCTTTCCATCAATATTGATTCTCAATACATAAAGACCGGTATTTAAATCACCACCAAATAGGTAAGATCCTGTAGCGGTAGCTTCTTGGATCATGACACCATTCGCATTGTACACTTGGATCTTCGCCGTTTGATTAGCATCAGCAAGTGTAACCGTTGTTGCGTTGGTAAATGGATTCTGAAAAGCAATAGTATTCAACGTAGTTCCCATTTCCTCTTCCCTAGCGCCTGCACACTTAGCCACCGATACGCAATAGCTCGCATACCAAGGAGAGACACTATAGTTCACTCCTACACATACCTGACCAGTACCAAAATTTGATCCTGTAACTAGATTTGCCTTGTAGTTAGCTCCCGATACAGCAGTAATACTTTGTGCCGAGCCCGTATACCACCAGTTGTATGAAGTTGCATTGGTCATCTTAGCGGCAGAGAGTTGATAAAGCAACGTAGTATTGTTACTGCCACATGCAGGACCGGAAACATCTGCTGTAGAACTGCTTACTGTAACGGATACCGCAGCAGATGTGGTAACAGCGCCAGCATTATCAGTTGCTTTAGCAGTGATGCTGTAGGTACCAGCAGCCACATTGGCCCAAGTAAAGCTGTATGGCGATGTAGCATCACTTCCCAGCAAAGTAGTACCGTTGTAAAACTGCACATTACTTATAGTGCCATCCGCATCAGCTGCTGTAGCAGCAATAGTGATGGATGCCGGAGGGATAAAGGTAGCATTATTTGCAGGGCTAGTAATGCTCACGGTTGGTGTCACATTCGCAGGAGTTCCATAAAACTCTATTTCCCCTACATTACCCACACCACCTACCGCACATATGTAACGCAAGTATTTGAAGGTGGATGTGTTTGTGATAGTTACACAATTCCAATCGAAAGCTGGATCCGCCGTAACTGTGTACAAATCAATAACACCAGAACTAAAATCTGCAGTATTACTTCCTTGAAACTTACCGTTCATCATACGATAAGTCAAACCTTGTCTTGGCACAAATCTAATTCCTGTTACTTTGTAAGCAGCCCCTAGATCCAAACCAGCCCATGCGATATCTTCAGGAGCATCAAAATAGGTAAATACGTTATTATCAAAAGCCTTATCCCTTGTATTTCCAGAACCACCCCATGAACCATCGGTACCGATTACTGTACCAGAAAGTTTAGTACCTATAAATGTACATGCACTATTCGTAGATGTGCTTACATTGTCAAAAAGTACATTACTTGGATACGTTGCCGTTCCACCAGCCACACACATACCCACCAATACTTGTGTAGGCAAATTTATAGTTTGTTGCCCCATAATGATCCACTTTACACCATCTCTAGAACAGTAGCTCATGATCTCGTTACCTGTTCTGGTGATCTTGAGCCAATTGTACAACTGATAAACGTGTAAACCTCCAATACCATTAGGATTGCCTACCAACCAATCACCAGTGTTGTTTCTTTGATAAACAGCAACCCCAGCATAAGGTGTTTTGGCAATACATGTTTGTGCTGCATTGCTCTGCAAAGAAGCACGCATCATAACACCTACAAAATTACTCGTAGTTGGCAAGTTGTATTCTGCCACTCTAGCTATTATGGAACCATTACCGTTAAGTGTTTGATATACGAAATTAATGTTATCAACAGTGCCACCCATAGAACCACCATAAGATTCCATATTAAACTTACCTGATTCTTGTGCGGCAAAACCAGCAGCACTTGAAGTACCAATGTCGGCTTTTAACCAAGGTGTAGGCAAAGCAGGTATGGTAGCTTTTCTCTTGAATGTGGCATTAATGGTTTTAGTACCACTAATACCAGTAAGCGTATATGGATTGGTTGCCGTTACTTGCGTTCCATTCACTTTTACCACATCAAGATCATATCCGATTTTGGGTATAAAAGTAAACGACTTACTTCCGCCACTAGCTACACTTATAATGCCTTTAGAGCTAAGTGTACCAAAGATATCAGATGTTGCGTTGGCTGTGCTTGGTCTTCCATTCACCGTAAATGTAACCGTGTTACCAGATTTGGTGATATTTGATATGGAAATCCCAAACTCGCCACCATCTTTCCAGCGTAGTGGGTGACCATTTGGAAAGGAGGTATTTGCATTGCCATACAAATCTTCCGCATCGCCCCTTACATCCGCAGGTACATCTTCGTCGTGCATTTCGTCTTTGTTGTCAGCCTGTACCAAACGCACATAATATTGATCGCCTTGCCCAGGAGTATCGTAACCCATATCTTCGTTTACATACCAAATCGCCAATCCTTCAGGCATGGTCATACCGCCTACCACAGACTGGTAATATCCACCATGTTTCAAAGCATGAAACAGTAAATATTCCTTTGCATTGTTAGGATTGGTATATTTATGTATTTGGCTGTAACTATTGGCAGTAAGCGTATATTGTGCTGTTGTAGTTCCAGATATTTCAGTAACTGTGGTTATCCAGCCTCTTTGTTTTCTTAGGGCTGGGTTCACTGGCATTGCAGCTATTTCACTTCCAGCACTGGCCATCACGTCAAAATTACCCAAATTGCAGAAAGCCGTAGCATAGTAATCTGTCCAATTAAAAGTAGAGTGACCCGTTTCATGACAAACGACACTGGTATGAGGTTTTTCTGTAGCCCCATAAGAGCTAAAATTACCAGCAGCTACAACGAGGTTCACGCCATTGTTTTTGATAAAATTAGTTCCTGGTTGTGGGCCAAATGCCCAGCCTCCCTTACCTGCTTTATTTAGAATATTGAAATGCTTGATGGTCCCGTTGACAGGATTGATCGTTAGATTCTGAAAACCCGCAGGATACTTTGCATTAACTGCATCCAAAATATCGGACAGATCTCTACCTGGCCCACCATAATAGTACGATACAGGATTGGGCAAAGAAACTTTAACTACAGTAGTGGTGAGAGTTGTTTTGCCATCTGATTGAGCATAGTAAAAATCCCTCACAGAGCCAACATTTCCCCAGCCTACAAAACCTGGCTGATTCATCATTTTGTCTATAGAGTCTAGTGGCTCAATAAACGGTGCGTCCGAAAACTCAACTACCACTGTGAGTCCGTTAATCGCCCCTGTATACACAGGGGTCTGTGCAAATGCGCTGCAGATAGACATAAAAAATGCCATGCACAAAAGCTTCATTCTACTTTTGTTTTTCATAAAAAAATAATAAAGAAGTTTTAAATAGTTTGCCATCCAGAGATCATCCATTAAACTCCTCGGGCAGTGCAAACATATCAAAAGACAAATGGATAAGATTTCTTATTTATTTAGATGCGCAAACTGGCATGCGAAAGCAAGGAATCAGTTATTTTGTGGTTAGGAAACATACAGATCGTAATGAGTCATCTACAAAACTTACTATATAAAAGACAAAAAGAAAGGGTCTTTTCTCTTGGCGAAAAGGCCCTTTCTTTTTAATAACCTGATTGATACAAACGTAACGTCAGCCCCTGTCTTTTATTATATTACCTATAAGTTGAAATATTTCAAAAAATAGTCTTTGTTTCTACGAGATACTTCTAATTCTGAATCGTCAGACATAACCACTACCCCGCCCTCTCCTTTGATATATTTTTTAATAAAATTGGTATTGATCAAATGAGACTTATGTATCCTCACAAAAGACGAAGGCAATAACTGTTCAAAATCTTTTAAAGTTTTGGAGGCCACATGTTTTTGTTGATCATCAAGATAAACGTGTGTATAGTTGCCATCTCCTTCACAGCGAACAATCTTTGCCACATCAATAAACAAAAAACCTTCCCTTACAGGCAATATCAGTTTTGTAGTATCTTGGTCTTGCGAGGCCGCAGTGGTTCTTTTGTGATATAGCTTTTTATGGCATTTCTCTACAGAAGCAATGAGCTCGTCTTTGTCTACAGGCTTCAATATATATTCCATCGCATTGTGTTTGATGGCCTTGAGTGCATAGTTATTGTATGCGGTGACAAACACAACTTCGAAATTAATGTCTCGCAATTGTTCAAGCATCGCAAAAGCATTCATTCCTGGCATTTCAATGTCCAAAAACACCAGATCTGGCTTTAAAGTCCTAATGGCTTGTATCCCTGATTCTGCACTTCCAAAAGAGCCCAAGAGTCTAACCGACTCACAATAGTCTGTTAACATGGACGTAAGTATCAGACGACCATCCAGCTCGTCATCTACTATGATGGCTGTTAAATAATTGTTCATTCGTAAAATTAGTTTTTATGATTACTTTAGTACCTGTAGCTACGTTTTCTGCATCATATAAGTCCAAGACTTCAATACTTGAATCAACTTGATATTTGAGATTTAGAAGTTCTATTCTCTCCATAATCAAGTTCATTCCTTGAGACGTCGACCCATGTTGTTTTTTCTGAAGAGCAGACTTTGCCCTTCCAATGCCGTTGTCTTCAATAATGATGGTAAGATCAAAACCGTTCTTCTCTATTTTAACCCATAGGTTTTTCTCACCCATTTTAGGCATTAATCCATGCCAAATAGAGTTTTCCACAAAAGGCTGTATGATAAAACTTGGAATCAAGGCCGTATCCGTGTTTACTTTAGGATCTATTTCTATTGAATACTGGAATGTCTGCCCTAGCCTCATTGCTTCTAGTGACAGATAGATTTTTAACGACTCTAACTCATCAGTAAGCGTAACATAAAGCGCATCAGACTGCTCCAAGGTCTTGCGAATAAGCTTGGAGAGCTTTACTAAATACTCCGAAGCATCGTCTTTATTCCCCGACATGATGCGCTGCAAAATAGAATTCAATGAATTGAAAATAAAATGAGGACTCATTTGCTTCTTCAAAGCCAATATGCGCATCATTTGGTTCTTATCCACTGTGGACAAGAGCTCTTCCATAGCTTTGCTCTTTTCATCGCCAAGCTGCTTTACACCTTGAATCATACTGATAGAGATACTGATAAACTGCAAGTTTATAGCAATATACAAGCCATACACAGTAAATACTGACGACTCGATTACACTGAGTTGCTCTAGCCATGACAGTACAAAACCAATATCTAAAATCACAAAACTCAACATAAAGAATATGCTTTTGTGCTTTGACTTGCGGTACATCATAAATCCTATCCCAAAGGCAACATGAATGAGTACAATAGCAATTACGAGATGTATAGTTTGGGTTTCCTGCCAAATCTGAAAAGGAACCGAGCACAGATTAAGTACTATAACAAACAAAAGCCATGAACTTGTTTTCTTAGCACTCTTGTCTTGCGACAAGAAAAAGTTAATGAAGAGCAATAAGAAACTAATGCCAATAGCACTTGAAATGATCTCGATCCAATAATTAATTTGGGGACTGTCGGGCCAAAAGAACTGAAAACCTGTACCATTGCTACTCATTATAAAAAGTACCATGCATATCATATACATGAAGTAGAAAAAATATTGTGTTTTCCGAAGAATCAAAAAACACACTAGATTATACAATACTATAATGAATGATACCCCATAAAAAAAGCCCAACAAGGTATATTCAACTATGCTGTAATGATAAAATTCAGGAATACTTCTAATGACGGGCTCCAAAACATTTAAGCTTTTAGACTTGAATCGCATTAGGTATGTAATGGTATCGCCTTTAGGTATCTCCAGTAAAAACCCTATATTTTTATGATAAAAATCTCGGTTATTAAATTGTAAAGAATAACCAGAATGCTTAGCGATGATGGAGTCTTTATCTTTATAGTACAAACTCACCTCATCTATGTTGTGATCAAACATTTCAAGACGATAAAGCCCCCCGCTATTTTCATTCTTTACAGAAAAACGGATCCAATAGGTGTAGGACTTGTTCCTGTTGGTAAAATCAACTTCACTGTCATTCATTTTCTTGAACGGAACGCTAGTAAATATCTCATCAAGAGTTTTATCACTATTTACATCCTCATAATAAGACACATATTCCCGAACAACATAAACATATTTGGTACTGCTGTCAATTCGTACAACAACAGGCCCTTTACCAAATAGTGTAATGCTCGAAATAAATATGATTATAAGGCCTAAGAAACGCTTCATCGATAATTTAAATATTTTTCCAAAATGAATAGCTGCGAAAACATTCCAATAACCCGGGATTGTTATGATCTATAGAAATAACTCAAC
>CAMFLX010000178.1 GCA_945957555.1 uncultured Cytophagales bacterium | reverse complement strand
TTTAGTGTGGGAGCTGAGGGGTTCGAACCCCCGACCCTCTGCTTGTAAGGCAGATGCTCTGAACCAGCTGAGCTAAGCTCCCTTTTGTTACCCTTGCCTCGACCTCTTGTCTTGTTTGGGAGTGCAAATGTATTAATAGTTTTTAAAACTCGCAAAGAAAAGTAAAATATTTTTGTATTAATTTTTGTGGTATGGCAGTGCATTAAACCTTGGTAGGGTGTGGATCATGGTACTTAAGGTGTTAAAGAAAACTTACGTGGTCGATGTAAAATGTAATATTTTTGTTACTGTTTTGAAATATAATTTGTAGAATAAATCATATATAGTATCTTTACAATAGATATACTGTAACAATCAAATACTTACACATTATGTGCCCAGAACTACACAAACTATACTCGGTGTGGATGTCTCCGAGGTATTATATTCAAAGGGAAGGCCCTCCTTCATCATGTCTGATCGTATCTTAAAGGATATTTGCCGATAGTCGTGGCATCATTTATTGTTTTAATTAAGCTCTAAAATTAATGATATATACAAAGATAGTCCAGTTTGTGACTTATATAAGTTTACTGATCTGTAGTATGGTACTTGTAGGGTGGGTACTAGATGTCGAAACCCTGAAATGTGTGATGCAAGGTGCTACTGCCATGAAATTTAATACAGCTATTTCCTTTCTCCTCTTGAATATTGCTTTCCTCATGATATTTAGAAAAGAGTCTGTGTGTCAGTGGATTTTCGGACTGGCCCTTGTCGTAGTTATGTCAATAGGCCTTACCACACTCATTCAATACGTATTTGGTTTGGACTTTGGCATTGATCAATTGTTTTTTAAGGACATGCATTCGGTAGTTCAAAACCTCAAATACCCGGGCCGAATGTCTCCAGCGGCATCTCTATGTTTTGTTTTATTGAGTGCAGGTTTATATTTACAACGACTGAAGGCTAAGCCGTACCCATCTATTGCCCAATACTTCTTCCATTTTGTGACATTTACGGGCTTCTTGGCATTGGTCGGTTATATCTACAGGATTCCGATTATGTATAAGATGTCTACCATTTCCTCAATGGCCATCCATACCTCAGTCATGTTTATTATGAGTTCTGTGGCCGCCAGTTTTATAAATCCGAACCTAGGCCTTACAGGTTTGTTTTTAGGAAAGGGTACTGGTAATACTATGGCAAGAAGGTTGTTTCCTGCAGCTGTATTGATTTTATTATTGCTTGGTTTTCTTAGAATAGAGGCACATCGTTATGGTATAGTTTCTATTGAGTTTGGAATCGCCATTTTTACCGCCTCCTTCCTAGTGGTTATTTTGTTTTTGGTGGTCATAGTCGCAGCTCAGTTAAATGCTATTGATGCCAAAAGAATGATCGTAGAAGAGTCTTATTTGGCCTTGAACAAATATCTTGAATTTAAAATAGCAGATAGGACTGTCCAGCTTAATGAAGTGAAGGAGCGTTTTGAAATGGCTACCCATAGTGCAGAAATTGGTATTTGGGAGGCATCGGTAGAGAAAAAGTCCATAGATGGCAATGCCTATTTTTATAAGTTTTTAGGATTAGAGAAATCGGAAGACATCTTCGGAGATTTACTGTACCAAAATATCCATCCAGAAGATAAAGACCTGTTTTATCGGGAGATTATTGCCCTTGGCGAGGAAGGTAATGGTGATTTTGTTTACAGGGTTTTCTTTCCAGACAAGTCTTTGCATTACATCAAAGTTATGCGCGGGGCTGGGCTCAATACAAAGGGTCGAATCTTTGGAGCCTGTATTGACGTAACCTCACAGGTTAAGTTTGAAGAGGAAACCACACGTCAATTCAATAGGATTAAGGCTTTTATAAAAGATGCCCCAGCCGCTATGGCTATGTTGGATACAGATTTGAAATTCTTATCGGTTTCCAATCAATGGCTCAAAGAATATCATAATGGTCAGAGCTTTATAGAGAGTTTGACATTTAGGGAGTTATTGCCACTGTTTGAAGAGAAGCTTAAATTAGGTTTTTATAAATGCTTGCGAGGAGAAACGATCAGAAAGGACGCGGAAAGTTTTGTGAAGCCTGATGGTAGAGAGTGTTGGGTAAAGTATGTGCTCAGTCCTTGGTATGATTCGGAAGAGTTGGTGGGTGGAGTAATTATAGAGTTGCTCGATATTACCGAACAGAAATACCAAGAAACTGAATTGAAACTGGCAAGAGAGAGGTTACTGCTTGCCACAGAAGCTTCAGGTTTAGGTATTTATGAATGGGACTTGGTCACTAGGAAACTCATGGTAGATGACATGATGTGTAAGATGTATGATTATGCTGAAATGCCTCCAGATGTGGCGCATAAAATGATCTTGGCAAGACTACATCCTGACGATGTACCTATGATCGACGAAAAGACATATGCACGTTTCTTACAAGGCTTGGATTTGAGGTTGAATATTGCTTACAGGATTATTTGGGATGATGGTTCCATACATCATATCAAAAGCGTTGGATCGCTCACTAGGGATCAAAATGGAAATCCGTCAAAGTTGGTGGGTACTAATGTAGATGTAACACTTCAAAAAACTGTAGAGGAGCAGTTGCATAGAGGATACCAATTGGTCAAAACATTTATAGAAGGGGCACCTACAGCCATAGCTATGTTCGACAGGCAGCTTTGTTACTTAGCAGTGTCGAATCAATGGATTAAGGAGTTCCAATTGTCAGGGAGTGATATTATTGGGGACAGTATCTATCAAATATTCCCAAACGCATCCGATACTTGGGGCCGTTATTTCAATGAGGGACTTAATGGGGAAACCATCAAGAATGATGGAGAGAAGCTCAGAAGGCAAGATGGCATAGAGCTGTGGCTTAAATATGTGATTTGTCCTTGGTATGATGCAAATGGGGAAATCGGAGGCATCATCGTCAATACTATAGATATTACAGAGCAACGTAAGGCCGTGGAAGAGCTGACCTTTACCAAAGACCGCTTGCAACTGGCCACCGAAGCCACAAAGGTAGGTGTATGGGATTTGGATGTACCAACAAATCGATTGGTATGGGATGATCAAATGTACAAGTTGTATGGAGCTGATAGGGAAGGGGGGCAAGCACCTTCAGAGATATGGGTAAAGCATTTACATCCAGATGACTTGGATCGTGCGGTAACAGAATACAGAATGGCACTGGATGGCCTCATGGATTTTGATACAGAATTTAAAGTAGTATTGCCCGGGGGGGCGATCAGGCACATGAAGGCAAAGGCCATCGTTCAAAAAGACGCTAAAGGCGCTCCTGTGAGAATGGTGGGAACCAACCTCGATATTACCCAACAAAAGGTGCAGATGGAAACGCTTAGGCAAAGTGAAGAGCGTTATTTTAAAATGGTCAATGAGGTTCAAGATTATGCCATCGTTCTTTTAGGTAGAAGGGGTCAGGTGGAAAATTGGAACTATGGAGCAGAAAAGATATTTGAATATGCTGCCGCTGAAGTCGTAGGCGTTGACCTTAGTGTGTTCTTTAGCCCAGAGGATGCAGAAGCTGGGAAAGTCAATACGTTGTTGATGACGGCCTTGGAAAATGGGCGGGCACTAGACGAGGGATGGAGAGTAAAAAGAGACGGTAGCTTGTTTCTTGGCAGTACGACCATCACCGCTTTACATGGAATGGAAAACGAAATCATCGGTTTCTCTATGCTTACGCACGACCTTACGGAGCGTAAGAAGGCTGAATTATCCGAAAAAATGGAGGCAAAAAACAGAGAATTGGAACAAATTACCTATATTGCTTCTCACGATTTGCAAGAACCTCTGCGTACTATTTCTGGGATTGTCAATATCATGAATCAACAGTATATGGAGCAGCTTGATGAAGATGCTGACAGGTACTTGAAGTTCATGAAAGATGCCTCAGAGCGTATGAGGAACCTTATTAAAGGTTTGTTAGATTACTCCAGGGTTGGTAAGGGAAATGAGCTGACTTATTTTGACTGCAAAGAGACCGTCTCTGAGATCATGGAAGATTTGGCTGCTTTTATTTCAGAATCGCACTCACAGATTGTGATAGAAGGAGACTTGCCATATATACGTGGATATAAGACAGAGTTTAGGCTCTTATTGCAAAATTTGATCAGCAATGCGATTAAATTTAGGAAGAAAGAGGTAAGTCCACAAATAAAAATCTCTGCAGTGAAAGAGTATAATTGCTGGAAGTTTGCTTTAAAGGATAACGGTATCGGTATTGATCCCAAATATCAGGAGAAAATATTTATGATTTTTCAGCGCTTGCACAATCGTAGTGAATATGAAGGAACAGGAATAGGGCTTTCTCATTGCAAAAAGATTGTAGAGTTACACGGAGGTAAGATCTGGGTGGATTCTAGCTTGGAGCATGGAAGTACTTTTTACTTCACCATTCCCAATAGTATAAATTAATTGAATACAAATCATGAAAGAGAAATTAAACTGTGTATTGCTTATAGATGATGATGAACCTACCAATTTTATTAATGAACTCGTTATTAAGAAAGCAAATTGTACTCATAAGATAGTAGCCAAACAAGGTGCTAGGGAGGCTTTGGCATACCTCATGTCTCAAGAAGATGGAGAACATCCCTGTCCTGATTTGATTTTTTTGGATATTAATATGCCAGCCATGAACGGCTGGGATTTCTTGGAAGAATACAGGAAGCTGGATGAAAAGCAAAAGGGCAAAATAGTGATAGTAATGCTTACTACTTCACTCAATCCGGATGATGAGGAGAAGGCTAGGGGAATTAAGGAAATCAACGATTTTAAAAGCAAACCCCTCACCAAAGAGATTTTAGAAGAAATATTAAAGAAATATTATCCTGATAGATTTTAAGTATAAAATTAATACAGGTTTATCTTAATGTTGATATGTAATAAAGTCCCTCTTTTGGGACTTTATTGTTTTGAGAGTGTGTCTTGCTGAAATTCCTCGTTAAGGTGCATATATGACTATGGAACCAGAAAATTTGTCATGTATGGCTCTCCCATGTTCCCCCTTCAGTGCTGGGATATAGGTGGCCCAACCCCAAAAAGACTTAACCAAAAATCGCCATAAGGCTTTTGAGAAAGAGAGGTTTTTAAGCTGATCATCGAAATTCTTTACCCGCATGCCGTTACAAAAATGACCTATGGTGCCACCGAATACACTGACCGAGATAGGATCATACAGGAAAAACAAAAGCAATATACACATAGGTACAGCGTTGGGTACGGCGTTGAACCATGAAAATACTATTGCTGTTAAAGTTATCAATCCAATAATAATGAAGGCATCAAGAAAAATTGCTCGAACTCTTTTAGTAATATCAGGGTATACATTGTTTTCCATATTTGTAAGAAGGCTTTATAGCGCATTCAAAGATATTCAAAATATTGGTTTGGTGCAATGGTTCCCTTTGGGTGATCAAAAAAATCCCTCCTTGCTTGAAGCAGGAGGGAGGGCCTTAGGGGCTAGATGTGTCTATTTCGTATCGGCATCGGGTAGATCACTCGTCACAGAACTTACAGACCTGATGATGGCCTCGTTGAAAAAGTTGGCCAAGAGTTCAGGACGACCCTTGATCATCTTGGCGATGGTCAAGAGGTTGTCAAAGAGCTGGTCGTCCAAAGTTTCCTGAGCCGTCTTGCGACCATCTATGTGGGCAGAGACTTCAGAAATCTTGCCCAATTGTGCTTTACGAGTATTGGAATACCCTTCTTTAAAAGCCTTATACTCATTGAGTACTTCTTCGCCACCCGCTTGTCGGTATGGGCTGAGATTGCAGCAATCATCTGATCAATCTTTTGTTCCACATTTCCCTTGGTGATATCGCGGGTCAATTCAGCCACACCATGGGGAAAGAACTTGGTGTAGATGACGGAGCTTTTCAAGTCCTTGCCTATGAGATAGGCATTGAGCAAGCTGTTACGTCTCTTAAAGTTGGCAATAATGATGTCATTGCTCTGGGTGAGCGACATTTTTGCAGCTTCATGTATACCTTTGTCGGAGAGTTCTCCATAAAAGGCCTCATGTGCTGCCATGGTGGCACTGAGCATGGTACTCAAGTTGCCACTCATATCGTTTTGTGTGGTTAGCCTCGAAAGGTGGTCTTCCGAAAACTTTTTCTTTTTGTCCAGTGAAATCCTCTCATCAGAGAAGGGATTGTTCACAAACTTACTGAGTTGCATCGTACTTATTGATTTAGTTGAAGTATGTACGAAAATACGTATTGCGGTTCAGAGCAGCCAGCTCAACTGAGGCAGTGTAGCATTTGGCTGAGGCAAATTGATTTTTGACTGAGAAAGGCGTTATAAGCTGGTATCATCCCTCGCTTCAATTTCGGAAATAGCATACTGCAGAAAGCATTGCCCTACTTCCAGTTTGTGCAGTACCATACTGCAGACAGCATTGCCCTACTTCACATTCTGCAGGTACCGTACTGCAGACAACATTGCCCTATTTCCAATTTGTGCGGTATCATACTGCAGACAGCATTGCCCTACTTCGCATTCTGCAGGTACCATACTGCAGACAGCATTGCCTTACCTCCAATTTGTGGGGTACCATACTGCAGACAGCATTGCCCTATTTCCAATTTCGGAGTAAAAGTTGATGTCTGTAAATGGATGATCTATGGTTTAAGATTTATAAATTTGTGTTCAAGTAGTGGGGCATCAGAAATATTATGAAAAGAAGATTTGAAATACAGATAAAGATTAAGAAAGATATTTATGCAACCTGTGACAAGATTATTTTTGATTCTTAAAAACGATTTTTTGTGGAACGAATTTAGCCTAATACTAGCTCAGATCAATTTTTACTAATTGATTCATAGATATATTATACCTGTGTTGATAAATTTTATGCCTTAAAAATAGCCAATAATGGCTATTGTGAGCAAATTATATTCCGCCTAGCTTTGCAAACGAATAAAGGTTGCAATCTAGGGCTATTTTTCAATAATAATAATAAAGTTGCAACTGATGCGTATCAGAAGGAAGTGTACCCTTTCCCTTTAAAATTTAATAGGACCTAGATCGTTTTTAACTTTTTAAACATTTCAATTTTTTTAAACCATAAATCTCCACAAAATGAAAAAGAACATCATCTTAGGGATAATTGCTTCCGCAATCCTTAGTGCCAATGCACAATTTGTCGTGCCTTCTGCTACAGCAACGACATTACATACCTATACTGGTGGTAAGGTTGGTATAGGCAATACAGCTGCTTTAACCACCCCAACTGCACAACTCCAATTAAGTTCCACTACTGACAACCGTCAAATAGTACTTAATGGTGCTGCCGCAGGGATCTCCAATCAATTTCAAATGGCAGGGTTTGGCTACAACAACTCAATTCTTAAATACCAGTTACCGAGTACGGCAAGTGATCACGCATTTTATGCCGCTACGTCAACAACTGCCGCCAACGAACTTATGAGAATCAGGGGCAATGGAAACGTTGGTATCGGCATTGCCAACCCAAGCGTTAAACTGTCTTTAGGTGCTACTAGTGTGAACACCAAGTTAGCCATCTATGAAAATGGAACAAGCCTATACGGTTTTGGGTATGCTGCCAACCAATTTAGGTTCCATCTAGGGGCACAGGCTACTGACAGGTTCTCTTTTTTGGATGCCCCATCTGGCAACGAGCTTTTTAAAATAAATGCCAATGGTAGTGTTATCTCAAATATCAACAGTGAATTCGATGGCTTTACGGTACAGTCCTCCAAAATAAGTCCATATTTTAGCCTTGTAGGGTTAAATACACCAGCCCCCAACGGAGTTGTAAACCAGACACTATCAATAGGTTTAGGAACAGGAATTCAGCAAATAAATGGGAGTCCATGTAATGGCTGTTATTCAAGTGAAGCATTGCCAAACGATGCGGTGATTCGTATCATAGGTGCATCTCCGTCCCATTTGATTTTACAAAACAGCAATGCAGGCTCCATCAAATTTGCAGGTGTCAGAAATAACGCCGAAAGACAGAGTATGGAAATCATGTCGGATGGAAGGGTAATCATTGGCAACTATACCCAAAGTGATGCAAATGACTTTGTGCCAGGTACCAACTCAGCTACATTTCCAAGTGCTACACAATACAAATTGATAGTGGCCACAGGGATTCTAACGCCAAAGGTTAAATGCGCTGTCGCAACTACCAGTGACTGGTCTGACTATGTGTTTGCCGATAACTATAAACTTAAGACTTTGGACTCGGTAGCAAACTACATCAAGATCAACAAACATTTGCCTGATGTGCCGTCGGCACAGGATATGGTGAATCATGGCTTGGACGTGGCCAAGACAGATGCCATACTTTTGCAAAAAATAGAAGAGTTGACCCTGTACATGATAGAGCTTAAAAAGCAAAACGAGAAACTTGCCGCAGAGGTGGCTAGCCTAAAGAAATAATACTAACATATTATAACGATTTAAATATGAAGAATCTATTTCTCAAAATTGGGCTATCCACATGGTTGGTGGCACTCAACCACATAGCCTCAGCACAAACATATCCTTGTGCAGCAGCAACCACTGCCAATTGGCAGTCACTAGGACCGTTTAATGTCCCCCAAGGTGGTATAGGTGTGGGATTAGCAGTAACACTTGCATGCCATCCAACAAATAGCAATATCTTGTTCAGCTCTGGAATGAATGGAGGCATGTGGAAATCCATCGACAAAGGAAGCACATGGTCTAAACTAGAGACTAATCAAGGATATTTCAACCAGTCATTTATTGGGCAGATTGCAATTTCCAAATCATCTCCAAGTATAATGTACGCATCTACGGGTGAAGGGGCTGGCTTAGGAGGTACAGGCTGGGCCATGGGAGCCATATCTACAGGCGTTTATAAATCTACGGATGGTGGACTTACTTGGAATCCAACAGGACTAACGGGTGTGAGTACAGGAATTAACAAAAATTGGAATTTTGGACTGAATAACACCAACTATAGTCGCATAGCTAAATTGATAGTACATCCAACAAATGCCAATATAGCTTTTGCAGCAGTAATAACGAGAGCTTATTGGAACGATGTTTTGGATTCAAAACAGGGAGCACTGTATAAGACTATTGATGGAGGAACGAATTGGACACAGGTGATAGGATTAACGAATGCACCTATTCCACCAGCAAATACTGGTTTAGGAAGTACCTATATGGTAGATGTTGAATTTCATCCGACCAATTCAAATATTGTATATGCCTCAGGACATAGATTGTACAAATCTACGAATGGTGGCGATACTTGGACTGACATCTGCAATCTCCTCCCAAATTTCCAAGTACCGTTACACCACGTTTCAACAATAGAGATAGCAGTCACTCCTGCCGCGCCTCAAAAATTATTTGTGGCAGAAAATACCCCCGTTTTGCCCGTTTCAGCTAATATGGCAAGAAATTTCTTATTGTGGAGCTATGACAATACTACCAATACAGCATCACTGGTTTCACAATATACTAATACTACTCGTTATAATTTGGTTGTAGACCCTGTAAATCCACTGAAGATGTATACAGGGACAATAGTATATAATAATCCAGTTTATAGATCATTAGATGGAGGTGTCAACTGGACATTGATGTGTTCTTCTTGTAATAACAACCCGAGTTTACATACTGATGTCAGAGACATCATTATTAATCCATTGGATGGGTATGTATATGCTTGTACTGATGGCGGCATATCAAGTAGTCCCAACAATGAAGAACCGGCAATGAACATTTGGACCTTTAAGGGGAATGGAATGGCAATAACCAATCCAGGGGGCTTTGATGTATCGCAATCAGATGGTAGACTTGCTTTGGCGACGGATCACAATAGATTGATGGTCTATGAACCCTCCACAAATTCATGGCGTGGCAACAACTCTACAGGAGATGGAAATGGAGCCATCGTTGATGCAAATAATTCGAATACCATGTACGCCTCCGATGGCTATAATAGTGTAATAATCAAAAGCACTGACGCATTTCTGAGCTCAACCAGTATCAATTTTTCTGGATCCAAGGGAGAGTCGGGAGTTGGATCAATAGCCTCACATCCTAACAACTCAAGCATTGTCTATGTCGGAAAGACAGACTTGTGGAAGACAACATCTGGGGAAGCACCAAGAGTTCAACTTTCAAATTTTGGAGACAACGATTTGATAAAGCTTATTTGTGTATCTCCCGCCAACGATAACATCATTTACCTCTTTGATGGATGGGATTTCAGAAGAACTTCAGATGGGGGAGCCTCTTGGTCAAATACTGCAAGAAATGCATTTGCTGCTTATGAAAATCTATCGGTTCAAGCCTATCAAAATGGATACCCTGGAGATCCAATTGTTACAGAGTATCCTTCATATACAGACATTACGTCCATAAC
>CAMFLX010000177.1 GCA_945957555.1 uncultured Cytophagales bacterium | reverse complement strand
CCAAACATGTGCATCTTTTCGGTGAAAATATGCATTACTTTACCCAAACATGTGCATCTTTTCGGTGAAAATATGCATTACTCTACCTAAACTTGTGCATCTTTTCGGTGAAAATATGCGCTACTTTACCCAAATATGTTCATCTTTTTGGTGAAAATATGCATTACTTTACGCAAACACATGTATCTTTTTGTTGAAAATATGCATTACTTTACCCAAACATGTGCATCTTTTCAGTGAAAACATGCATTACTTTACCCAGACATGTCCATCTTTTCAGTGAAAAAATGAATTACTTTACCCAAACACATGCATCTTTTCGGTAAAAACATGCACTACCCTATCCCAAAGCTCGAAACTAGTGGACAGTTAATCGCTCAAAACTCAACAGTTATGATGCATAACTCCATCTTCAGCTGGGCACTATACTCCATCATCATCAACTATTATGCAAGCATTTCGTAGATTTATGCAAAATTTGGGGAGCTCATGGCTGTCATATCGCTGGATCGAATCTTTTAAGCTTAAATAGGGTAATACTTTTCGCACCTTCTTTTTGAGCTTTCTTTTTCCTCCCCCACCATATTAAGAAACCTGTGACTGGCAGTGAGGCACATAAAAGGCTAATGCCAAAAGCCAGAATTTTCCCTTTGAGTCCAAAAATAGCACCAACGTGTATGTCATAGTTCATTCGTTGGAGCAAGTCGGCATAAGAAGCATCCTTTAGTCTTCCATATATATGCTTTACAGGTATTTCTTCAAGTGTATGCTGGTCATAATAAACAAAGTCATTTTTCCAATAAACATCAGACGAATTGCTATTCACACATGATATGGCATCGGATTTTTTTTCAGGTATGTGTACCTCCAGCATTTGGGCTTGTGGGTTTTCTTTATGGGTTTGTGCGTAGGCCCAATCGATCTTTTGGTCCAATGACAGATTGGATGTTTTTGTTGTGTCGGAGATAGGCGAGTAATATTGAGGATAGGTATCACCACCTGAGGCCAAGTTATAATAAGCAGCTCTAAACCACTCAAACCCCCAAACTAGACCCGTTATGGCCATAATCAAAGCAATTGACGAAGCGTAAAAGCCCAAAATATTGTGCAAGTCGTAGTTTTTGCGTTTCCACTTGAGGCCCTGCCTCCAGTTAAACCAAAATCTTTGCTTGGCAGCAGCTTTGTTTTTGGGCCACCAAAGTACTATACCAGTTATAAGCATGATTACAAACACAAGTGTCGAAATGGCTACTATGGGCTGGCCAATATTGATCGGGAGCAATAGACAGTAGTGCAGGTACTTTATTATAAAGAAAAAATTCTTGGTTTCGTCCAAGGTATGTAGCACCTTACCCGTATAAGGGTCAATATACATGAGGTGATAATAAAAAGGGCTTGCACTATAAAATGTGGCTTTTACGGCTCTGCCTTCGGGCAGATACTCGATACTGTGTAAGCTCTTGTTAGGCAAAGCCATCATGGCTTTGCTTTTTAAGATACTAGGTTTTAATATGGGCATATTTTGTACCCTTACAAAGCGATAAGGTTGTGTAATGTCTTGAATCTCTTTTTCAAATGCAAAAATGGCGCCCGTAATGCTCACTATAAAAACAATGATGCCCGAACCAAGTCCAAGCCAAAGATGTAACTGACCAATCAGTTTTTTGAGGTTCATGAGAGGAGTATTTAAAAAGTATCAAGTAGAAAACTCTACTTGATACTCGTTTTTAAACAGAACTATTTAATTTAAAAACCTTATAGGAAATCAATATTTGTAAAACGCCTGGATCTCACGTCCTTCAATTTTTGCACCTTTAGTACCTTTCGCCGTTTTAGGGTCTATTTGGTAAATATGCTTTTCAGTTCCTGCATTTATAGAAACATATACTTTTTCATTTTCAACCAAAAAAGGCGTTTTGTATTGTCCACCATGCATAGGTACGTCCGCTACTTCGGTTACTGTCTTCTTTATCAAATCCAATACTACCATTTTACAGGGTTGCAAACCACTGTACGAGAATGTACCCCATGCTCCAAAACTTGGATCATCTTTCACGACCCTCGCCACAGCAAGTCCGTTTGACACATAAGCAGCTGCCAACACCTTGAATCCGCTTGTCCCTTCCACATTAAAGAAATAATCTTTGTCAAACTCGTCAGATCCTGCACTGATTTTTAAAATTCCAGACGGCTTAGTTGACTGTGTAAAGCCTGAATTTACCGAAGTATTAGACAAAGTATAATGGTTGCCATTTTCATCTTTAATAATACAAGTTGGGTCTCCATAATAACCAATCGGGCCTGTACGGGTATCTTTGATGGTTTTAATATAACTCAAACTTGGATATTCAAAAATACTCACATAGGCAGTATCGGTGAGTGGGGTCTCCCAAGAGGTACCATTAAGGGGATAAAATGCGACATATAGCTTACCATTTTCTACGTATGTACCTGTCGGCCACATATTCAATCTAGTCTTGGCACTGTCAGTTGCGCTGGCAAAATATAATGGGTGCTTTTTAGCAGAAGCGATCTCTATGCGCTCCATATCAATCAACTGTATATTACAATCATAAGATCCACCTCCCCATGGAGCTCCAATGGAAACCAAGGTTTTGTTGTCGCCAACCTCGTTAGTGCAATCCATCCTTTCAAACGCAAAACGTCCCTTCTCAACCAATAAGCCGTTTTCAACTTTATAGCCTACCGCGTTGTTGTCTTGGTAACCTTGCACTAAATAAGTGCCACCAGTATGGGTGTAGTAGCACCAGCCGTTTTGTTCTATGCCATTACCTGTTGAGGATATCGTACCAGACATCAAGGTTTTCACTGTAAGTAAGTAGTCTGCATCGTTTTCGCTACTAGTGGCTGCTCCGTTTTGAGCCCTAAAGCCCAACACATAACCTTCTTCTACGGGAATTACATCTTTTTCTTTTGTTTTACAAGATTGGAACAAACCTATGGCCAAACTTAATAACACTGCTGTTGTATGTTTTACTTTCATATATATTTACTTTTATTTACTTATTGAATATCTAAGTTTTATACTCATAAACCTGCCAGGTTTTTGTAGCATAAAGTCGTCATAGAGAATTTTATTGGTAAAGTTTATAGCCCCAAAAGAACAACTATAGCGATCGTTTTTTAGGCTATATGTAATGGAGGCATCGTGCGACAGTTGCTGAGGGACTATAAATTTGCTGGAAGCATTACCTTGGCTAGGCCATTTTAAGTAAAATTTGTCAACGAAATGAGAACTTACGGCTACCGAAAGTTTACTGTTCTTTACTATAAAGTTGTGAAAACTATAGCTCAGGCTTGTATTTGCAAACCAATAGGGAATATTAGGCAACCTATCCAAATACAAAATACTTACTGAACCGTCTGGTTCATATCGAGAAACATTTATCATGTCTTGGTAGGTGGTGTTACATTCAAAGAAAAAACGTTGGTTGTAGTTATACTTGAATGCGACCTCCATGCAGTTGATTCTTGCTTGTACCAAGTTTTCGTATTTGGTTGTAACGCTTAATGCCGACAATCGAATCATATCTTGGGGCCTTCTGTATAAATATGAAACCTCAGATTGCAACTTGCTCTTACCTAGTTTTGTAGTATGAATGAGGCCTATGTTAAAATTCGTGCTTTTTTCGGGTTTCAATCTGGGGTTGGCCTCAAGTAACAATCCATTACCAAACATCTCATAGCCATCGGGCAACCTATAAGTATTTTCAAAGGATGATTTGGCGAGAAGCTTACTTGTAATAAAATACGACACTGCCAAGCCTTTGCCATACCTAACTAAATTGGACTGTAACTCAATTAAAACATCGTTGTCGTTATCCTTCATTTCAAATGTTTTGGAATTCATGACGAACTGCTTTACAAACAATGTAAATTTGAGCCTCTCTGCCCTTAATGTTGATTCGATTGATAAGCCAGAAACATATTTATGCAAACTATTGGGTTGACTAAATGGCACTGCATTTTTGCTGATGGGGTCATTTCCTACACGCGTAAGTAGATTGTTGGTATTGTTAAATCGTAAGGTATATCTTTTATGAATGGTGTATTGTAAATTGGCAATACTGGTAAATGCTTGGTCACTAAAGAAAAATAAGGTTTTGTCCCAATTGAGTTCTCCAGAGTTGGTACTTTGCTTTATGGTGTAGGCCCCAAGCCAATTATAGGTTTTAGAACTTGTATCTACTACTTGAGTTTTTTTGTTTACATAGTTTACATACATACTAAGGTTTAAACGCTTAAGTAAAAAGGAATCCTTTTCATATTTTAAATAAGGAATTAAAACTTTGTCGGTTGTAAATACCTCACCACAAGGCTTCGTCATATTGTTTCCTTGCTGTATTTCCTTTCGGTTTTGAGATGCTGTTATACCTAACATAAATTTTTTGGTCCACTTCTTATCCGAAAAGCCCAATTCTATGTCACCCATAAGTGCATTATATCCATCATTAAATCTTCGTACTTTTTGGTATTTATCTAACTTACCCGAAACAGGATCAGGTATTTGTACATTAGTAAGGTAATTGTTGTCGGAATGATTATACACAAACCTTGTGTTTACTATCAACTTTGTAGGGCCGACCGTTTGCTTAGCAATTAAAGACGCTCTTTGCGTATTGAATGACCCTAGGCTATAAGCAAAATCAAAAAATCTATTGACTTCTTGATTGGTAGATATGTTTACGGCCCCACCTAAGGCATCAGCTCCTAAAAACACAGGAATAACGCCTTTGTACACGTCAACCCTTTTTACAAGGTTTACTGGTATATTATTCAAGCTCAGCGAAGTACCAAAGTTATCCATAGGTATACCATCTATAAAAAACTTGATTTGCCTGCCCGAAAAACCATTGAGCGAAAAATTAAAATCAGAACCCAGCCCACCCTGCTCTCTCACACGCACACCACTGGTTTGATTCAGTACCTTATTAATGTCCAAATTTTGACTCTGCAATGGCTTTATGTCGATAGAATTAACCGTAAAACCCGTTTCTCGAATAGTCTGTGACTCTGATTTATGAACAATATTCACATCATTCAGTATAGTAATAGGGGCGTGATGTGTCAGCTTAATAGTCAATAGATGTGCCCCTAAACCTTCCCCACTCAAGGTAACAGTAGTATCAAAACTCTGATGGTCTTGACTCATAAAATGTATTTTGTGGGTACCATATTCCAAGGAATCAAATAAAAACAAACCGTTTGAGTCTGTCTCTATTGCTTGGGATTCATTTATGTAAACGATTACTCCCATAGAGGGCTCACTGGTAGTGTTGTCTAAAACAAACCCTTTTATTACTCTATTGCTTAAAGAATTATTTTGTGCACAAACTATGCAAGTTGAATAAACAAATAATGACAACACCAGTATCCTCAACACTGTATACTTATTTAGACTTATTATAAACAATGCAAAATTAATACTAGGTTTGTTAATGAAAATACCCTAAAAGAGGTAATTAACAAGGTATTGTAGATTCAACATATGATATGTAATTGATGTTTATATAATGACCTGCTTTAGGATAGCACATTACAAAACTCTAAAGTAGCCCTGACTTGCAGACAAATCATGGCGATTTGCATAACAGTTTTACTGAACAGTAAAAAATAAGAGACCTTTGGATGTGTTAAATCACTAAATTTGAAAATTATGAAAAAGTCAGTCATTGCCTTATTACATATTGGTTTCTGGTTATGTTATCTCACACTGATCATCATTGTAACAGCAGTACACTATGCCAAGACAGGTGATACTGTAATTCAAGAGGCGCTTATATTAAACGCATTTAAAAACTTATTCTTTTTTGCCTTACTCCCATCGGCGATCTCCTTTTATTTGTATTATTTCCTGCTATTCCCTAGGTACCTACAACAAAGAAAGTTTATTCTTTCTATTGTGATAGCCCCATTGCTTTCTATAACAGCCTCTATTATAGGCTATTTATTGTTACGCCATTCTATCGACACAGGCAAATGCAGAGACATGGATCATAGTGGAGAATCTACAGCCATGGGCGTTATGATCTTCATGACCTTTATTGACACCATAGCAGGCATTGTAGCCTTGGTCATTAGAGGGTTCATCACTTGGTTTGAAGAGATTAAACTCAAGGAAGAGTTGAAACAAAAGAACCACGAAACGGAGATGGCGCTGGTAAAGGCTCAACTGGATCCGCACTTTTTGTTCAATACTCTCAACAATATCGATGTCTTGATCCTAAAAGATGCTACATTGGCGTCAGACTATTTGAACAAACTCTCGGACATATTACGTTTCATGCTCTATGAAACCAAAACGGATACTATTGCTTTGTCTAAAGAAATCGAATACATCGAAAAGTATATCGAACTCCAAAAAATACGAACCTCCAACGCCAACTATGTTAACTTCTCTGTAACTGGTGATATCGGCAAAAAAACGGTTGCCCCTATGGTATTTATACCATTCATGGAAAATGCCTTTAAGCATACCAACAACAAAAAAATTGACCAAGCCATCAATATTACCATCAACATCTCTGGCAAAAAAATCGTATTCATTTGCGAAAATAAATACAATCCAAATCTCAAAAAGGAGCAGGACAAAAACAGCAACGGACTTGGCAATGAATTGATTCAAAAACGTTTGCACCTCATTTACCCACAAAAGCATAAGCTGGAGGTAAGCAATCAGAATGAACTGTATTCGGTACGATTAACCATTACACATGAATAAACATACCTGCATCATCATAGAAGACGAGCCCTTGGCCTTGGAAAGAACCAAAGACTTTGTTCAAAAAATACCGTTTTTGAACCTATGTGCGACTTTTGACAATGCCCTCAATGGTCTTGCATATCTACAACAGAACGAAGTTGACCTACTTTTTCTGGATATCAACATGGATGAACTATCAGGGATAGAACTCTTAGAGAGTTCTAAAATAAAGAGTCAAGTCATTATTACCACTGCTTATCAGGAATATGCCTTAAAGGGCTACGAACTTCAGGTGACGGACTATCTCTTGAAACCATTTACCTTTAATCGTTTCCTTCAAGCGGTGAACAAAGCACATGAAAATCTCGGACAAAGGGTACAAGAGCCTCCGAGCCCATTAGAGTATATTTTCATAAAGACAGAAAATCGCTTAGAAAAAGTCAACATTGCAGATATCGTGTACATTGAAGGCATGAGGGACTACAGGAGAATCCATACGCTGAGCAAAAAGATCATGACCTTACAAAACTTCAATGAACTGGAGCAGATCATCCCCGCCCATTTGATCTGCAGGGTACACAAATCATACATGGTGGCCTTACATAAAATAGAATCTATTGAACGCAGTAGGATCATTATCGCAGATCAAATCATTCCAATTTCTGAAACTTATAAAGAACAGTTCTTCCTTTTGATCAATAATAGGATATAAGAGCTTACATAAACTATGATTTTTTAGCCATGGAAGGATTTAATCCGAAATACTCCTTTTTATAGATACCAAATAGGCTTATTTTGCCTATAAAGGCATCTTTTTCACAATCCACAACGCGCTTTCTTTTTGCTTTCAGTAATTTTTCATAACTTGGAATTTTATTTTGGCTGAACTTTTATGAATGTAGCTACCAACAAGCCCTTTTCAATTATATACTCAGTGTATGAACATGAGTTTCTTGGGTATCTCATTGAACCTTATGCGGTTCAACATGACCAAAACGGTAAACTCACGCTACAGCACCAACATATTTCTGCAAAGAATGCCAGTGAATTCAAATCGGCAACAGATGCGATGGATCTCAAGCTCATCAAACTCTTGGATGAGATTACTCAAGAACACATCACGCTGAAGTTCTCCGGTAAAAGAGCTCTCAAACCTGAAGAATATCTCCCCAAAATTTATAACAAAGCCAAAGAAAATGAACTGGTGATCAACCAGATCAACTCATATCTTGAAAACAGAAAGACTGAGATCTTTGAATTGCTTGTACACAAGAGATTGTTTGAAATGGGCTCTGACGGCGAACCCACTTGGAAAGAGGTAGAGGTCTGCCCAGATAAAGGCAGTGTCTTGTTTCATTTCTTCAGAAACGAAGACAATACGCACTACTTTCCCACTATTAAGTTTCGTGGAGAGAAAACAGAGTTTCCACATAGAAATGCTGTTATTCTCAACAATAAACCAGCTTGGCTTTTGCTAAACGGTCGTGTATTTTCTTTTGAAAAAGAAGTGGATGGTAACAAACTCAAACCCTTCCTAAAGAAGAAATTCATAGAAATACCAAGGAAACTAGAAGAAGAATATTTTACTAAATTCGTATCTCCTCTGGTGGCATCGTTTAACGTACATGCCAAAGGTTTCGAGATCAAAAACGAAACCTCAAAACCACATACTAATATTACTTTCAGCGAGTTACAGTCGGTATCTAAAGTGGGGGCTTTAAGCCTTTTTGACAACGAGGAGGAAGAAGAAGAGGTTCAAAAAGAGGAAAAACTACTCTTTGACATTTCCTTTATGTATGGAGATTATCAGTTTGGTGCAGATACACTACATCCTGTTTCTGTAAAACTAGAGAAAACATCAAGTTCCTATATTTTTCATAAGGTTCAGAGAGACACTGAAGAAGAGCTACGCATTCTCGGTTTGCTTAAAAACATGGGTGTGCGGGTCAACAACGGTCGATTTCAGTTGGAAAAAGCAGAAGGACTGTATTTTGCACAAGCCAACGCACAAACCTTTCAAGAAAACAAGATCGTTCTTAAGCAACACAACAAAGACGAGAAAAGATATTTCATTGGTGAAAGCCGTATCTCTCTAGAAATCAACGAAAACAATGACTGGTTTGACGTAAATGCCAAGGTATTTTTCGGGGCTTACGAAATCCCTTTCTTGACCATTCGTAAGTATATCAAGAAAGGCATCAAACAGTTTACGCTCCCCAATGGTGAAATTGCTGTGATTCCCGCGGTATGGCAAGTGCAATACTCCGAACTCTTCAATTTTGTAGAAGAAAAGGAAGATGGGTTGATCCTCAAGAAACACCACGTGGCCTTGCTTCAAAACCTCCAAGAAGACAATCTTGCTGATGTGGTAATGAGCCGCAAACTTCAAAAACTGAAGGAATTTGAGTCGCTCAATGACCATGAGGTGCCTTCGCAACTCAAAGGGGAACTACGACACTATCAAAAAGCAGGCTACAACTGGATGAAATTCCTCAACGAGTTCAATTTTGGAGGGTGCCTTGCCGACGATATGGGTCTTGGTAAAACGATTCAGACCCTTACCCTACTCTTAAACCAAAAGGAATTAGGTAAAGGCCCAAGCCTGCTGATCTGCCCAACATCATTAGTGTTCAACTGGGAGCTTGAAGCTAAAAAATTCACGCCAAACCTCTCTGTACTCAACTATACAGGTACATACAGGAATAAAAATGTGGAAACCTTTGCACAGTACGACCTCATACTCACCTCTTATGGTACTGTGCGTGTAGATGTAGACCTCTTGAAGAAATTTTACTTCAACTATATCATCTTAGATGAGTCTCAAGCCATCAAAAATCCAAATTCCAACATCACGCAAGATGTGGCAGATCTGGGTTCAAAACATAAATTGGTACTGACAGGTACACCTATAGAAAACTCTACCTTAGACTTATGGTCGCAGATGAACTTCATCAACCCTGGCCTCTTGGGTACGCAGCAGTTCTTTAGAGACAACTTCCTGATTCCCATTGAGAAAAAGAAGGATGTTGACAAAGTTAAAAAACTACATGCTCTGGTAAAGCCTTTTGTATTGAGGCGTAAAAAATCTCAAGTAGCCACCGAACTCCCTGAAAAAATAGAGCAGATCGTATACTGTGAGATGACAGAAGAGCAAGAAAAGCTCTATGAGGAAACCAAGGCATTTTACCGTAACCAAATCATTGACAATATTGACAATGAAGGCATGGGAAAGTCCCAGATCTTGATCATACAAGGGCTTACAAAACTCCGACAGATCGCCAACCACCCAGGTATGTGCACCGAAAATTACAAAGGTGGCTCCTCCAAATTTGAAACAGCCCTTGACATGCATAGCAATGCACTAGGGGAAGATCACAAAACACTTATTTTCAGTCAATTTGTAAAACACCTTTACTACTACAAAACTGAATTCCAAAAAGAAGGTGTTCCTTTTACTTATATAGATGGTACGACCAAAAACAGACAGGAACAGGTAGAAGCTTTCCAAAAGAAAGACGAAATCAGAACTTTCTTGATTTCTCTTAAAGCCGGTGGTACTGGACTTAACCTTACCGCTGCTGATTATGTGTTTATTCTGGATCCTTGGTGGAACCCAGCCGTAGAACAACAGGCTATAGACAGAGCTTACCGTATCGGACAGAAAAACAATGTGTTTGTGTACAAGTTCATTACCAAAAACACAGTGGAAGAAAAGATTTTACTCCTTCAACAAAAGA
>CAMFLX010000176.1 GCA_945957555.1 uncultured Cytophagales bacterium | reverse complement strand
CGAGATTCCTCTACGTCTCGTGGGCTCGGAGATGTGTATAAGAGACAGATCTAGCATAGTATAGCTATCCTTCCCTCCCGACAGACAGACCATTACCTTGTCACCATTTTCTATGAGCGAATAGGTCTCTAGGCACTCGGCCACCCCTTTACGCAACTTGTCTACCGTTTTGAAATCTTCGGGAGCTAGATTCTTCAGAAATATTCTATCGGTCTTGAGCATCAACACTTTCAATAAAGCACAAAATTATCAAACTTGTTCCAATTAGTAACATTAAAATTTTGCAAAATGCAGCTAATTGTTAATTTTGCAACCGAATTTATTCGGGTAGTGGCGCAGCCCGGTAGCGTACTCCCTTGGGGTGGGAGAGGTCGTCGGTTCAAATCCGGCCTACCCGACTATAAATTTACCTGTTACTACACCTATTCTTTACAATTCCTTAATACCCCAATACATCCGATCATTTCATAAACCACTGACAACAATGACCTATTCATTTTAAAGCTCAAACATGGGTGTAAAGCCAATATAAACCACATATTAAGAAATCATCAATTGTACCCTAGCTATACAACTGCTACCCTCTCGCTGCGTAATTTCACAAACATAAATTAGTTTATTTGTTATGAAGAGAAGTTTCAAGGTGGGGTTTTATGTAGTATTTGGCGTGGTGAATATTGGAATTTTCATTTTTGGGGTCTATAACATCAAAAACATCATCAAAATCTATCAGTATTCCGAATCCGTCAACCTATTGTTCTACCACACATCCAATATGAACAATGCCATCCAAAAGTATTTCCTAGACGATATTGGCGACTCTCAATACCACAAGACAAATCATTCGGCAGCACTTAGCGATTATGACAAATTTTTCACCCTGGTCAAAAACGAAGCGGATAAGATTACCCACGCTGAGGTGGCCAAAGACTTTGGCATCAACCAGCAGATCAACACGCTGCTACAAAGTTATATAAGCTTCGACGCCAACTTCAAAAAGATCAGCAATCGCTACAAGTTCAAGGGCTTTATAGATTATGGCATGGAGGGTGAGATGCGCAAAAGTGTGCATGCTCTCGAACAGAAAAAAGACCTCTTGCCACTCGTATATATCCTCAAGCTCAGAAGATCGGAGAAGGACTATTTACTTCGCAAGGATGCCATCTATATTCGCAAACTCCAAGATGCTTTAGGTGAGTTAAAACACTATATAAACCAACAAACGTTTGACAAAACCACCAAGGAGGAACTAGACAAATGCCTATACGACTATGAGGTGTCCTTTCTTAGCATTGTAAAAACCAATGAAGAGATCAAGTCATTGCAGGCTCAAAACATAAGCCTGATGGACGCTCAAATAAACCCCATGTTAGGTACAATAGTGCTTTCGATCAAGACCAAAAAGGAAAAACTCATTGACAACAGCATCAGAGACTTCATCTTCCTCTCGCTGATCTTCCTCGCCTCTACCCTCATTATCGGGTACAAGATCAACCAGTATAAAAACCAACATATTGAAGAAATAGAGCAATACTTGCACAATATCATTCGCTGCGACTTCAACAGTCAAGTACTTGCGGCAAAGCTCAATGCCTCTCCCTCCACTAGGAGGCTTAGTATTTATTTGCAAAGGCTGGAGTCGGTGGTCAAAAGGCAAGACTGTTGCAAACCTGTGAATGTTCCCACCCAAAAGACCTTAAAAGCATCCGTTTTTGCCAATGTTACTACGCAAAATTTCACAAAACTGATCTAAGTTCTCAAAAAATAACGGCCTACTGTTTGGATTTTCAAAAAATAACCCTACTTTTGCAATCCAATTTACAGCAAAGGTTCCGTAGCTCAGTTGGATAGAGCAACTGCCTTCTAAGCAGTAGGTCTTTGGTTCGAATCCAAACGGAATCACAACACAGAAAGCCACTATTTTTAGTGGCTTTTTTTATGCCCTTTCATCTAATATCTGCCTTGGGTATTTATTTCTAGAATTGCTTAGATAAGTTTTAATATTATCCCAAGAATTGACTACTGTGGTAGATCAATGCACCATTTTTGATTTATAATTCTGCATTCGTTTTTGGTACATTATCAACCAAGAAACAACCCTGAAAGGGTTGAATATGAATAACTAGTCCCGACCTTCTCGGGAGCCCCACGAGCATCGTGGGGTTGGGTGTCGAAGGTCACGCAGCGACCCCGAAGTGGTCGAACTATAGGCGGAATGGGTAAATATACCCTGTACACCACATCACGTATAGTTGGACCCCTTCAGGGTCCTAATCAGTCATGTCATTATGCTTCCCCGAGCTTCGCACGGGGCTATTCATATTCAAGGCCTCCAGCCTTGTCCTTGGTATGCATTAAATAACAATCATTGATTTTGGAACGTGTGCTTGTACTGTATCAAAAAAAAGTCCCTACTGTCTTAGGATCTCAGGAAACTTAAGGATATAGTCAGACGATCTATGGGTTCATATACAAAAAACAAAGCCTTTTAGTATCTTATATCTTTCTTTTATCTTAAAACTTATCTAGACGGTTCTGTTTAACCTGAAAAACAATACGAGAACTCAAAATAATCATACTGCAACCAAAGACTTACTGCTTAGAAGGTAGTTGATCTTTAGATCGCTATAAAACAGAAAAGAGGCCCAAGGAGCCTCTTCTCAGTAGTCGAGAAATTATGCACTGCCATCTCCGACCTACTCACTTATTGAGCCCTGTAAGAACAAATTTCAGTTAGTAGAGGGTCTGGCATTATCTTTAATAAATGATTTTTGATTCATCTATTGTAACCATAGCATCAATATATACGGAACAATATCTATAAAAGGTTACCATACATCTATTAATATGAGCCAACGTAGGCCATGATATCTTCAATATCTTTCTTCTTCAAAGCACCAAAACCTGTCATAATCCCTGCAGATTCATATTCCTTGGCCAGTTTCATTGCGTAAGGATCTTTTGAGGCAACCATCTGGGCAGGGTTGCGAACCCACCGTATAATCCAGTTCATTTTACGGCGCTCCAAAATACCTTTCAGCGCTGGGCCGACCATGACCTTGTGGATATTGTGACAAGATGCACAGTTGTCATCAAAGAGCTCTTTGCCATGAGCAGCATTGCCCAAACTCAATGTTTTGGAAAGATCTCCTCCTTTTTCCATTGAAATATTTCCACACCCAAACACCTTCTCTTTAGGCGATTCAAATCTGGAACTCAAACTTAGTACAAGCACCAACATGATGCCAAGGGCTATCGCACCCAGCAATATTGAAGAGGTAAAAACATCCACCAAGCGCTTCATTCCCGAATCATCCCCTGCTTCCATACCACTACATTAAGTCGTCTACACTTTGGGTGAGCTTTCTAAAGAACTGGTTCCGTTGCTTCTCAGAAGTACCGCTCAAGAGCAGGGACTTCTGCAAGGTCGCATCAAGGTCCTGCACCAAGCTACCCACAAAAGCAGCATCTTCGGTAATGATCGCATTCATGTTCAAGTGCCTCAAGTAGGCTCTTGCATGCCCTTCGTATTTGGTCAAGATACAGGTATTGTCCAGACTGAGTTCACTCATGTACAGTGCGTAGCCCGCCCCAAGTTCCTTGGTTTTCTCCAATGTTTGTCGGTGCAGCATCATGAGCAGGTCTTTAAGCTCTATACATATACTGAGAAAAGCACCCTCGTCTTGAAACACACCCAGCTCTTTATAATAAACGAGCTGCTTGAGGGTGCTGTCGAGCGTATCTTCGGTCCAGATCTCCACGGTATCCACCTGCTGGTACAACCTATAGATCTTGGCACAGAGCTCCCTCACGTATTGGAAACTCTCCGTCTGCACGATCTTATCTATTTCAAATGCATCCACGTTGTGAATGTATTTGTTCCACGCAAAAAACTTGAAGGCCAAGAGATGCTCCAAACCGAAGTTATAGAAAAAGGGCAACTCTGTGGCCTGATATACCACCTGTCCACGATGTTTCCTTACCAAGTCCAGTTCCTCCTTGATCTCCAAGAGATACTCCACAAAGCCTTCTACCGAACTAATGGGCTTATGTTCAAAAACCAAACTTGAGGAAGGCGCCTGCGCCGAAGTCGCCTGTAGGGGTACTCCAAATCTGTTAGAAACCATCAGCGCTTCTTCATAACTCAAGTCGGTCTCGCCGCGCATGCGCCTGTACACGCTGTCGGCACTGAGGTTTAATAACTCGGCCAGTTCCGTCACAAAGGAAAGGCCGTTTCCATATTTACTTTTGGTCAAGTCCAAAAAACGTATCTGATGCTCCCGCATGGGTATTAATTTGGATTTTATTTTCTGCAATTTATACAATTACACAACACAATTTTGCATTTTTTGCAATTAATCATCCAGCCCTTGCCTACCCCCTTTTTCACTGTTGCAGAAACCCGTACGATTCGCCAAAGCACCGCGTTAATCAATTTCTTTGACAGCGCTAATCTTGAAATCTTTGTCTCAACAAAAGATTAAAAACATGAAGAAAATCATTCTAAGTACACTCGCTTTCTTTTCCGCCATCGCGCACAGTCAGACCTTGGCGGTGTTTGACATCCACACAGAGATCCCCGGGCAAAGCCCCACAAAACTCGGCAACTTGGTGCGGCTTGAGGTAGACAAGCTGGGCAAGTATGAGGTCTTTGATCGATTTGACCTGAGCTACTATGCCACACAGAAAAGCTTGAAGATCTCCGAGTGCTTTGGCAAAAACTGTATGCTAGAAAACGGCAAGGCACTCGGTGCCGATAAAGTGATCGGCGGTAGTATAGAGCAACTCGGCGACGTGATCGTGGTAAACCTGAAACTGATCGACATCGATTCTGCCAAACTGGAGAAGTCCTTCATCAGGGAGTTCATCGTACCAGCCACGGAGATCAAGGCCGTCATAGAACTGAGTCTACGTGAAATGTTTGGGTTTGACAACGACCCTGAGCTGCTCAAGAAACTGACCAAGAAGGAGAACTTCGAAAACACGCTTACGAACCCCTTTGCGACCAGACTCAAGCTGAATGGCCCCCGAATGGGCTTTACCTACTTCACGGGTACCATGGCGGAGATCTTACAAGACGAGAAGAAGTACGGTGGCTTTGAGGCTTCGCCCATGATGTTTCAGTTTGGTTACCAGTTTGAGACCCAATACCTCAACGAGGGCAACTACCAAGGTTTGTTTGAGTTCCTTCCTACCCTTACGGGGCTAGACCAAGGTATGCTGATCCCTAGCCTTACCTTGCTCAACGGTCTGCGCAACAACAAAAGCGGTTGGGAGTTTGCCTTTGGTCCTACCTTAAGTCTAGTACCTATGGGCAAAGGCTACTACGACCAGAGCCAGCACTGGGTATACCTACACAAGACAGACACCTTGCCTCAGGGCTTTGAGACCGAAAAGAGGCTCGACAGTCGCAGCAGTAGCCTAGAGTTGCATCCAGGCTTCTTATTGGCAGTGGGCAAGTCGTTCCGCTCGGGCAAGCTCAACATCCCTGTGAACTTCTACCTCATCCCCAACCGCGACGGCCTGCGCTTTGGTGCCTCGTTTGGTTTCAATGGCCGAAAAACAAAGCAAAAGGGAGCGGAATATGGTATGTATGTAGAAGAACCTAGGTATAAAAAATAATTCATCATCATGAGAACGATACTTACGATTACACTCATGGCCTTTGCATTTTTCACAAAGGCCACTGCTTCCGACACTGCTTGGACTTTACGTCTGGTCAAAAAAGGCTATGCATTTGTTAAAAACGATAAAGATTACCTATTCAACGTACACGGCTTTTATCTGTACAAAAACTGTATGTATGACTTCACATTGGAAGACGGAACTCAATACTTGGGGCGTGTGCTTGATTTTAAGCCAGACAGTATTTTCGTTACCACCTGTTTTAACAAAAATGTATGCGGCAACTATGATACCTTGGCCAAATCCATCAAGGACTTAAAGCAGTTAAAGCTCATTGCTGACCGAAGTTTTGGCATTTTCACTTCTATATCGCTGAAACACTACGACTGCTACTTCGAGCATGACACTGCCCTGAAACATTTTGATTCTGAATGGCTACAACTGTATACCAACGACAGCAGCAAGTATGAAGTGGTACCTTATATTACCTCTCAAGGTCTCGACCGACTTTATGAAGAAAATGGAAGGACTCATCACTTTTTCGGCACGGGAGGAGAGAAATACATCCCAGAACCAGAAGACAGTACCTACACGGTACGCAACTACATTTGGTACACCCCCAACATTGTGGAGAAAATCAACGGAGTAGCCATAGGTTTCGCTGCAGACAATATAAAAAACGATTATAACTCCAAAAAGGACAGTTTGGAGATCAACGGCTGCAATATAGAACTCAACGTATTGAATGCCTTTGACCATTTGTTCCTAAGCTTCAAACATCCCAAGTTTGACACCGCCAAGTACCAAAACACCCTAGACACCAAAACACAATTGAAGGTGAACGGGGTCAATCTCTCTGCCCTAGGCACCGTACACGAGGCACAGCTCAAAGGCTTGAACTTGGCGGGCATGAACTCCATCGTATATACCCTCAAGGGCCTGTCCATATCAGGTCTCAACACCTTTTCCTTCCTCATGAAAGGCCTCTGTATCTCAGGTTTTAAAAACAGAGCCATAGAAGCCAAAGGGGTCCAGATCGCTTTGTACAACAAAGCCACCAAAATGAAAGGCATACAAATAGGCCTCTGGAACGATAACGGCATCCGAAAAATGCCGCTATTCAACTGGAACTTTGGCAGCAAATGATCAGCCTACCGGTTGATTTGAAGATTTGAGAATTTGAAAATTTGAGAATGAGGGATCTAGCTTTAACCCTCTAAGGGTTTCAGAACTGTATGGAGAATCCTTATCGGCTTTAGCCATAAATACTTCCTTGCTGTTTTTCCTTTTCGGCTGAAGCCTGTTTGAATACTTCATTTTGGACCGTTGGCTGAAGCCAACGGCAATGAATATCCATCATCATAGCATGCCTATAGGTTCGCAAAGTTGGCTGAAGCCAACGGCAATGAACGTCCATCATCATTTCATGCCCATAGCATCGCAAAGTTGGCTGAAGACAACGCCAATGAGTGTCCCCAACATTCCATGGCTGTCGGTTCGCGAAGCAGTTCATTGCCGTCCCGATGCATCGGGACGGGAGACATACAAATAAACAAAACTCCCTATTAGCTTCAGCCACAAAAATTTTCTACCAAAAAAATCTCCCGCCTCCCCTTGACACAAATAGTCTCATTTTGTAGATTTGAGTAACTAAATTTTCCCATAATATAATCATGAAACCCCTTTTACAAAGCCTAGGCCATGGTGCACCGGCACTGAGCCTCCCAAAGAGTACATTTTTAAACAATCCAAAAACAAGTATGCAAACCCTCCGAAGACATTACCCACAGCGACATCGCTAGGGACGTAGGTTTCCAGCCCTGAGGCATATTCATGTACCCAAACATTTAGCATCTCTGCCATGATGTGTGTTGGCCGCTGCTTTGAGACCAGTGTCTTAGGCTATGCTACCTGCGTCCCGCCCTTCTTGTGCCTCGTACGAGGCAGTGATCCCTCAGCAAATGGCCCTAGGGCTATTTCAGGATCAATTTTGGCTTCCTCAGAGTCCTTTTGTCCCGAGTACCAGCCTTCGGTGCTGGGTTACCAGCCTTCGGTGCTTGGGCACCAGTCTTCGGTGCTTGGGCACCAGCCTTCGGTGCCGGGTTACCAGACTTCGGTGCTTGGGCACCAGCCTTCGGTGCTTGGGCACCAGCCTTCGGTGCTTGGGCACCAGCCTTCGGTGCTTGGGCACCAGCCTTCGGTGCTTGGGCACCAGCTTTCGGTACTTGGGCACCAGCCTTCGGTGCTTGGGCACCAGAGCTTGGTACCCAAGCTCTGGCCTCTGATTTATTGGGCCCACTGCTTGCAAACATGCTTTTGAACATTGGGCTTCGTGGCAGAAACACAAAGTAATGTACACCATTAAACAATTAAAGTATGAGTAACGGTGGTTACCTGCCCAGAAGTGAACCGGGCAAGAGAGAGTGGCTCGAAAACTTAGCAGTCACACTCCCTAAATATACCCAGGAGCTCGAGCTCCCCGACGCGGCCAATGTGGTGGCCCGCGTGGCACGGCATGCCAAAAACTTTGCACTGGCGCTGGATGGCGCCGAGGCATATAGTAAGTACACCAGCGCGCTGGTGGCCCTCAAAGTCCTCATGCGCGACAGTGACAAGACGGGTGGTGCCGAGTTGACCCTCCCTAAACCTCCAGAACCCGTGGTGTTTGAAGGTCCAGTGGTGGCGGGCATCTTTGAGGACACTTCCAAGATCGTCTCCGACATCAAGAGGTCCAAAAAGTACAACGAGGTCATCGGCAAAGACCTGCGCATTCTACCCCTACCTGAAGCTGGTGGTGGTGCTGGCGGTAGCGGCGATGAGCCTAGGCCTGTGCTCGTGGTGGAGCTACAGACGGGCAGGCCTAACATCCTCTGGAAAAAGGGCAAGTTCGACGGCATCAAGATCCATGTAGACCGTGGCTCGGGCAAGTTTGAATTCCTCGCCATAGACACCCACCCAGACTACCTCGACACCCACCCGCTCCCCGAGCTGGGCAAAGCCGAGATATGGAAGTACATGGCGATCTACCTCAAGAAGGACGCCGAGGTCGGCGACTGGAGCGAGCCCGTACAGATCACCGTAACGGGTAGGCCTACCTAGGCCCTGCCTCCAACCACGAAAAGCCCCCAAGCAATTGGGGGCTTTTTTATATCATAGCTTTAATTATCAAAACTCTCTTTTTTGTTGTCTTTGCTCGCCCCAAAAGTACTAGGGCTACATAATGCAATAACCCAAAAGGGACAAAAAATATAAGTAGGACTTGTTTGCATGCCTGTGGAGGAATCCGGCTCCCGATGTATCTGTGTGCAGGGCATTCAAGAAAATGCGAGGGCTTCGTGTGTGGGTAGCCAACAAATCCTTGTGTTTGAGGGCGAGGCACGAGACCGAGTTTCAAGGATTTGGGCGGGTGCGCGGTAAGGAAGCCCCGCTGATTTTCTTGTGGCCTTGACTTTTTTGCTACTTTTTGTGTTAAGACAAAAAGTAGGCCCCCGCGGCAGCGGCTAGGTACTACATAAACTAAAACAAAACAGTATTTGTGCTCACAAGATAGGAATCATCAGGAGCCTTGATTTTGAGGTTCCTTTTTATCATTTGCAAATCCCATTTTTGCAGGGTGGAGGGAAGAACGACGGAGATTGCTTTCTTATTAATGTACAAATTCTACAGGTGAGAGTATCCCCTCAACATTTCCACCAATACAAATAATTAACGATCAAGACATACATACTGATCAAGAAACCCAGCATTTTCAACAGCTGTAATAAACCCTTCAGCGCAGAGCCCTCTTGCATACCCGCAATCGCCCTCGTACTCAGCAGCGCTATGCCCGAAAACAGGTAAGGCAAGAGATCGATCATGCCTCCCCTACCTCTCATAAAAGCGTGCAATACAAAAGGTTTACCCACCAACCAACACAAGGCCCAGTGCAAGGCCACCCAAAAGCCAGTGCCCATAGCCGAAAAGATCATGCCCGAGAGCACCAACTCCGGCAGCGCTACAGGCTTCGCTGGGGCCTCCTCGGCTTTCACAGCACCCTCCTCCCCTTTAGCGTCAAACGCCACAGGAGACAACTGTGATTTCTGCCTGTCTGTGGTAGAAATCACAATAAAGAACGGATGAAGCGTCCAGATCAAAAACGGTTCAAGGAATGGCAACATAAGGACATGTTAAATAATGATTGTATACCCATACAAAATGGTGAATAACTTGGTACGCCGAACTCAAAAGCAGTATCGGGAAAAATATAAAACCCATCACATTGCCCTCTATACCCTTCTTACCCACAAACATATAGAGGCACCAAAGCGAAACGCCATAGACCAGCCAACCAAATACAGTGACCTCTTGTGAAAGCAAAAAAGCCCTAAAAGTGATGCTCTGACCAGCGGTTAGTACAAAGTACAGCACTCCCTGCCATACCACACCCAGCACCAAGCAAAGCAACAGATACGGCCGCCAATGCAGCTGTAGTGAGTTGTAACTTTGCGGCGACACCAGCTCGATACCCGAAGTCTCCACCATAGGGTGTAGCGCCATCACCCCCAATAAAAGGATGGGATTGGCAAAGGTAGACACCGCCAATTCCAGATAAGGCAATACAGAAGTAAACACGACATACAGACTCATACTACAAATGTAAAAAAACAAGACCAACTAAAAAGATAAGTTTACCAACAAAGACTTTGGCTTGAGGAACGTGAGAGGGGGAGCGTTGCATACCAAGAATGAACTCCCGTATTACGGGACAGGCTCTGAAGGAAGTCCAACAATACGTGATGTGGGTATGCAAAGTATATTTCCCATTCCACCCATAGTTCGGAACTCCCGAAGTGCGGAACAGACTCTTCAGGGACGATATTTCGTGGTTATTTAACCTCAATTCGGGATAAGGGAAAACGTGTATTTCTTATATCTTTTTGTTTAT
>CAMFLX010000175.1 GCA_945957555.1 uncultured Cytophagales bacterium | reverse complement strand
AACACTAAGATACATATTTTAGTGAAAATCAACAAAAAGGGCTGTCCTTACTTTTTGGACAGCCTCTTTTTTATTACTCATTATGCATATACCACTACATTGGACAGTGTAAACACAAATGGTTGCGCCGAGGGCCCTGTACCTCCACCAGTCATAATAATATCAGCACTAGTGATCCCCAAAAGGTTCAGTTCTGTATTGATATCAGACAAAATAGCGGAATTCATTATTTGTCCTTGTTCTACTTGTGACACGACTCCTATCCAGATTGTTGGCTTAGATTGGAATACGGCTTTTTGTCCTGGTGCTATTCCCGTTTTAGTGGCGTACAGACTTCCATCTTTATAAATATTTGCATTGATGGCTCCGACTTGTAAGTCGTTTCTGATCTCCACTTCTTCTTGACTTGCACTTGGTCCAAAATAACTCAGTTCGTCCCCTGAGGCATCTTTATACACATGGAATGCTTGACCATATTCTGCTTGAAGAGGGTGGATCATTTCATTGCCCCAAGAGTCGGAAGCCCCTACCTGAAAGGAGAGAGGAAAAGAAAAAGGGTGTTGCCAACCAGTGCCTAAATTTTGTATGACTTTCCATGCTACCGCTACTTCATTGAAAGCCTCGCTTTCATTCTTTGAGAAAATTACGATTTCAGAATTGTTTTGGTCATTAGACTCATTGATTAAATTCAGGTGAATTGCCGAAGTGCTCATTTTGATGTAGTTTAAGATTTATGAATTATACCAATAAAGTTAACAAAGCATTTCGAAAAAATGACACAGTACCCCTAAATAATTATGTTTTGTATACAGATACTTTATGCTTTCATTGCACTACAGTTTTCTTAAAATCGAAGTATTTGTATTTACATACATCATGCAAATAATCGATGGTGTAAATTTAAAAGACAAGCCCCTTATTCATATGCAAGAATGAAAATATTTAAACTGCATTCGAGAACTTTTCTTCTTTTAATTGTGTGTCGTGATACATATACATATCAAATACAGAGCAGATGTTTCTGATAAAAGTATGTCCTAAAGGCGTTACTTGGATAGTTAAACCATCTAAGACAATGAGCTTATCATTGTGCATTTCTAATAGACGATCATAAATATTTAAAATTTCATCTGTTTCAAAATAGTTTTCACTCCAAGTTACTTCAAAGTTGCAAATCAACTCTGTGATCAGTTCCTTGATGTATATGTCTTTGTTATCCAGTATATAACCTTTGTGGATTGCCCAATTTCCTTGCTCTATTTGTTGCCTATAGTTCTCGATGGTTTTAACGTTTTGTGCATATACATTTCCTGCATCTGAGATTGCGGAAACACCAAGCCCCAATAGTAATTGTGTTTTTTTATCAGTATATCCCATGAAATTCCTATGCAAGCTTTTGTTTTGTTGGGCGAGGTACATAGCTTCGTTAGGCATAGAAAAGTGGTCCATGCCTATATCTAGATAGCCTTCATCAAGGAGCATGAGTTTACCTATTTCATAGAGTCTTCTTTTTTCTGTACCAGAAGGCAGATCTGCTTCTGTAAACTTCCTTTGGCCAGGTTTATGCCAAGGCACATGTGCATAACTGTAATAGGCAATACGGTTTGGCTTAAGCCTTATGACTTCTGCGATGGTATTTTGTATACTTTTTTCTGTTTGTTTCGGCAGCCCATAGATGATGTCATAATTGATAGAAGTATAACCGATTCTTCTGGCTTGCTGGGTTACTTCGGCCACTTGAGCAACGCTTTGGAATCGATGAATGGTATCTTGTACTATTGGGTCAAAGTCTTGGATACCCAAACTGAGTCTCCTGAAATTCAGGTCATATAAAACCTGTAAATGAGCTTCTGTTGTATTGTCGGGATGCGCCTCAAAACTGAATTCTGCTTGAGGATGTATGTTGCAATTTAGACTAATACCTTCTATGAGCAATTTCAGGTTTTCTGGCTTAAAAAACGTAGGAGTACCACCACCAAGATGTAAATCTTTTATATTAGGTTTGTCGTTGAATAAATTCAGATAAAGTTCCCATTCTTTTAATACCGTATGTATGTAAGGGATTTCAACAGAGTGGTTTACTGTGATTCTGGTATTGCAACCGCAATAAGTACATAGGCTTTCGCAGTAGGGGAGATGAATGTAGAGACTCATACCTTCTACACCATTGGATGCTTCAAACTTGGCCTTTACTAGATGTGCCCAATCACTCTGACTCGGTATTTTTTCTTTCCAAAAAGGAACTGTGGGATAGCTCGTGTACCTTGGCACAGGCACATTATATTTGAGTAATAAATCGTGTGAATTCATGTCCAAATTTCGGTAATAAAACCCTGATATAAAATGACATAAATCAGTCTAAATGTTATTCAAATTTAGCTTGAATGTGATTGACTTGCTGTGAAAGTTTTTGGAGAAAGAAGAGGTTGAATAGATGCTTAGAGATCTCTATTTTTTCTAGTATAAAGTTATCAAGCAAAATAGCATGAGTCTTATGTATGGTTGTAATGGTGTTTTTGAACGGTTCGTTTGAGAAGAATTCTTTGACGTTTAGGAAAATACCTTCTTCAAGCTCTATTTCAGCATTATTATAGACTAATCTTGTCTTTTCTGGCAAATATAAAATACTATTACACTGGTCACCTTGTCTTACAATCGATTCTCTTTCTTTAAAAGTGATTTTCTTCCCTGAGGAGATGAGCAATTTTTCTATATTTTGAAAGTGAGAAAACAAGTTTTACGAAGTTTGACTGACTTAAATGGTCAGTACAAAGTAATTTGTTTTTGAGCGGATTAAAAATGACATAAGTCAGCAACAAAAGTGATTGTGCGTTATTAATCGTACATATGACTAATTTTGATGAGTTTTTGTTCGTCTAAAATGGTAATCAAGCTTCCTTTCGTATTAACAATATGTTCATCTTTAAGTTCTGAGAGAAAGCGAATAACTGTTTCTTTTGCAGTACCCACGATACTAGCAAGATCTTCTCTGGAGATAGCGATTGAAAATTCCTTTTCATCCGCTTTCCTGTAAGTTTTCATCAGCAAGAGTAATGCCTCGGCCAATCTTTCTCTTACTGGTTTGAGAGCCAATTTTGTCATTTTTTCTTCAGCATCGCCTAATGCTTTTGATAAAATGGAAAATAAATCAGTGGTCACTTTTGGGTTTTCGGTAATGATCTTTTGAAACTCAGACTCAGGAATAAAACATACTTTGGTGTCTTCCAGTGCTATGGCCGATGCCGAATATTTTTCAGCTGCCATCAAGGCTCTATAGCCTATTACATCTCCTGGCTTTACTAGGCGTACAATTTGTTCCTTACCGTCACTATTAGTTTTGGTCACCTTTACTTTGCCTTCGCTAATGCAGTATAAGCCAAATGGCTTATTACCTTCCATAAATATGTATTGCGACTTTTTGAACAATAAATTGTTTTTATTGTGGTCCATGTGGTCTATCTCTTCAGAGGTGCAATGGTGGAACAGTGAACTTTTCCTAAGTTCACAAACGCTACAACTGATTAATGAATGTTTCATTGCCATAATTTCTGAGATTTAATGGTCCAATTTTTCCTGTTAAATGATAATTACTAGTATTTTAACTGTAAATTATCATAGGAAGAGTTTAGTTCCTTATTCTTTACTCAAAAGTATAGCATGACATCATTAAATAAAATGATATTTATCAGTTTGTTTGGGACAATGGATTGGAGGATGAATTATTTGGTGCTGACGCACATTTGAGGTGCAGAGGTAGTGTTTGGTGTGTGTATTGTGTATATCCCTCTGAATATAAGAAGTATACCTATAGATATCATAAGTGCGGGCTTAAGTCTTTTGAAGTAATATTGGCCATTTTCAAGGAAGGAATAAATATAGTTTACGCTCAGTAATGCGGGTAAGGTGCCCAATAAAAATAAAAACATCATCAATAAAGTTTGGACGATGTTTAAACCTAAAATGGATTGAGTGGCAGCTACATATACCAAGCCACAGGGCAGTAAGCCATTGGCAAAACCCATGATGAAAAACTTAAGGTATGAGCTTTGGTTCTTGGCTGCTGAGAATAACCTATTACTAAGTCCCGAAAAGGATATCTTTCTTTGTAAAAAAGGAATAAATAGTGATCCTATGATGAATAGTCCAGTAAGGATGGTGAAGTATTTTTGTAGGGCTAGTATCTCAGAGGTGTAGCCTGCGAAGAAGAATAGTAAGCCTACTAATGTATAAGCTATATACCGACCATAGTGGTACATAACCCTGAAGGGCCATTTGGTTTTAGTCAAAAAGCTCTGTAGTGGTCCACACATTCCTACACAATGTAATGAACCTGCAAAACCAAGTATAAAGACCGATATGTAAATGGCTACATTCATTGAATCTATTTCGTACTCAGTATTTTATAGGTGTCAGTTTACAAAAACAGGTTCTTCATAGTAAAAATCTTTACCATTTTGGGTCCAATTGATTTTGAGTTTCCAAAGACCTTTTGCTCTTTTACTCATATCCACTGATAGATTTTTGGCGAAATCTACATTGAAATCTTCTTTGGATTTGTCAGGTTTATAAAATTGAATTTTACCAGACAGACTGTTTTCGTTCACAAAATCAATGAGTAGTTTTTGATCTTTGTCTACATATTGAATTTTTGGGGTTTGCTTGAGTTGTTGGGTATTGCCCATTCCGTCAATCTTTTTTTGGTAGACCAACTCTTCTTTGTAATACTCCTTGGAATCCAAGGATATATCTTGTTTCATGCAGATAGTAACTAAAACAATAATAAATGCTGCAAATGCGATAAATGCCGCTACAATACCTTTTGCCCACATATTGTTGGGTGCGGAGTGTTGGATGTTGGGTGTTGAGTTCATTTTCTTGTACTTAAAGTTGTCTTATTAATATTTGTATGTCCTAGTTCAAGAATTTAGAGTTTCAATGCATCATTCAAAACTCATAATCCAAAACTATTTAATGGGTCCCAAAAAGGAAACCTTTTCATTTTCTACCAATTTGCCATCACTGTAGATTTCCAAATGAAGCGTATTGCTCCGTTTAGGTACGTCTTTTTCAGGTACTTCTACAATGAATACGTTTTCGGTAAGACTTTCAGGATTGAGCACAATACTTTGATTACCGATGATTTGTAATTTGGCGTTATCTAAGCCAATGATTTTCATTTCTAGAGGCATCTTTGCAAAAGACTTATTGATGATCTGCAAGTTATACAGGTTGGTAATGGTGCCCTTGTTCGTTGTTTGAAATGTTTGGCCAGGTACACGAAGTAGTGTTGCATCAATGTTTTTTCTTGTCAAAAGAAATACAGTTAAAAACACCATCAATGCCCCTAGAAACACCGAATACATATAGATTCTTGGCGTCATTTTCCATTTTTCACCCTTCAGGATTCCGTTGATACTATCGAATCTTATGAGTCCTTTGGGTTTATGGATTTTTACCATTACCTCATCGCAAGCATCGATGCAAGCGGTGCAATTGATACACTCAAGTTGGGTTCCATTACGTATGTCTATACCCGTTGGGCATACGTGCACGCAAAGTTTACAGTCTATACAATCACCCTCAGCGTGTCCTTTTTTGCCTCTAGGTTCCCCCCTTACTTGGTCGTAGGCGACCACTACAGTGGTTTTTGATAGCAATACTCCCTGAAGTCTGCCATAAGGACAAATGATGGTACAAGCTTGTTCCCTAAGATAGCTGAATACAAACATGAATACTGCCGAAAAGCCTATGACGCCCCAGAATGCGGCCAAGTGTGCTTTTGGGCCTTCTGTGATGGCCAGAAGTACGTTTTCATAGCCCACCAAGTAACACATGATCAAGTTCCCGATAATGAGCGAGAACAACCCGAAAATCAAGAACTTGCTTCCCTTTTTCAAGATCTTTTCTCCATCCCATGCTTGGTCATTGAGCTTATGTTGTTGTGTATAATCACCTTCGATTAAGTATTCGATTTTCCTGAATACCATTTCCATGAAAACGGTTTGTGGGCAAGTCCAACCACACCATACCCTCCCAAATATTGAGGTAAATAGAATGATGAATACGAAGAAAGTGAGTAGCACAAATGCTAAAATGTAAAAGTCTTGTGGCCAAAATACATTACCCAAGATCACAAATTTTCTATCTAGAATATTGAGCAACAACAATGGATATCCATTGATTTTAATGAATGGAACAGCAAACAGAAGTAATATACACAAGTATGCTACAATATTTCGATAAGCAGTGAGCCTACCTTTGGGCTTTTTGGCATAGATCCATAGGCGTTTACCTGTTTCACTAATTGTGGTAAGTCTGTCTCTAAATGAATTCATAACCTCGCTTTTCCTTTCACTCACAATGTGTTCTCCTTTCTCTTCCCCCTACGTTTGTAGACTAGTGGTTATGTTTTGCCATACTATGAATATGGCTCCTTGGTTTAGATAAGCACCACATCGTTTTTCTTAGATGTGGTGCTATTTATATCAATCATGGATGATACTCCATAATTAATAGAGTCTTGTATTACTTTAAGGAATCTCCTGCTTGTCCTGTGGAGTCGGCTGGCACTGATGTCGTAGTACTGTCATTCGGTGCATCACTGGAGGCACTTACCAGCTCACCCTGAGGTGCTTTGGCTCCAGCAGGATTTGTACCTTGTACACTCAAAATATACCCTGTCAAGCTCTGTATGTCTTTAGGCGTAAGTTTTTGTTGCCAAGCGATCATCCCTTTGGCAGGTACACCGTATTTGATAGTCTTGAAAATCTCTTGAACTGAACCTCCATGCAGCCAATAGGCATCTGTAAGGTTAGGACCAGCACCTCCTTCGGCATTGGCGCCGTGGCAAGTTTTACAGTTTTTTGCGAAAATCTCTTTTGCCGCAGCTAACTCAACTTTGTCTGTTTCTTGTTTCACATTTTCCTCATTGATCGCATTAGCTGCTTTCTTTTGATACTCCGCTATTTCTATGCTGGCTTGCTCCATTTCCTCTTTGTATTCTTGAGTTTGGAATTTACCTATGCCTAAAACATAATAATAACCCAAGTAAGAGATCGCGAAAAGGATGGTAACCCCAAAAATTGCCCTAAGCCAAGGAGGCATGGTGTTGTCTAGTTCTACTATGCCATCGTAGTTATGACTCAATTGGATCTCTTCACTTCTTTCCACAGGAAGTAGGTCGCCTGTGATGAATTTTTTCTTAAGATCACCAAATAAACTGATTTCAGGACGTCCTTTTGCTCTGTTTTCTGCATTCAGGATATTAATGATTGCATGAATCACGACCCAAGTGGAAAGGAGCATAACAATCATCATCATGATTCCTGCTACCAAAACGACTAAGAGGCCACTGTCCATATCGTGGATTTTGTCAGCAAGATTTTTTACATGTTCCGCTTCGGGTGCTACCGCAGCATCTTGGCCATACAAAGCCAAAGAAGAAAATCCCGCTATAAGTGTTGCTATTTTTTTCATGTTGTTACTGTTTTTCTGTTGACTCAAAAGGCAGATTTTTAAGTTTTTGAATATGGTCTTTGTCTGCCTTGATGACCCACCAAATCAAGCCCACAAAAAAGGGCACAAATATGAACAAGGAAATGATCGGATAGATATCCACACCGTTGATTCCGTTTAAGACGTTTTTGATCATTTTATTTAATGGTTTCGTTATTACTTTCAGCCTCGCTTATAGGTGTTTTGATGTCCACACCCAGTCTTTGTAGGTATGCGATGAGGGCAATGATTTCCCTGTCTGGTTTAGCGTTAATGTTTTTCTCTGTTTTGATATGCGCTACTATAGAGTCTGCCTGTATTTTGGCATCGGCCACAGCTTGCTCTTCGTATCCCTTTTCGTAAGGAACGCCCAAGGTTCTCATGGCGTTGATTTTATCCTTGGTTTTGCTATAGTCGATACTTTGTTCGTATAGCCATGGATACTCAGGCATGATAGATCCTTCAGAAATCAGGCCTGGTGTGAGCATGTGCTCATAGTGCCAGCTGTCGTTCATTTTTTTGCCTTCTCGGGCCAAATCTGGACCTGTTCGTTTAGATCCCCATAGGAATGGGTGGTCATATACAAATTCGCCTACCTTAGAATACTCACCATAACGTTCGGTTTCGAAGCGGAAGGGTCTTACCATTTGTGAATGGCAGTTGTTACAACCTTCCCTGATGTAGATATCACGACCTTCAAGTTCCAGTGAGGTATATGGTTTTACACTGGCAATGGTTGGTACGTTTGATTTCACCATAAATGTTGGGATCAATTCGATCAATCCGCCAATGGAGATGGCAATGAGGGCTAGAATGGTCATCATCACAGGTTTGCGCTCAAGCACATTGTGCCAGTGGAAATCTTTTGCGATGTGTGCATCCTGTAAGCTTGGTGCTTCCGCTGCTTCCTCAGCTAGGAAGGATCCTTTTTGTGCTGTTTTTACCAAGTTGTAGATCATTACAAATACACCAACAAGATAGAGGAGCCCGCCAAAAGAACGTAAAGTATACATTGTCTTGATTTGAATTGAGGTTTCGAGGAAGTTAGGATATTGTAACATTCCAGCTTCGTTAAACTCTCTAAGCATCAAGAATTGCACAATACCAGCCACGTACATTGGTATCGCATAGAAGATAATTCCTAAGGTGCCAATCCAGAAGTGGGTGTTGGCCAGCCTTTTTGAATACAGTTCTGTCCTCCACATCCTAGGGATCATATAATAACACATCGCAAAGATTAGGAAGCCGTTCCAGCCAAGACCCCCTACGTGAACGTGAGCTACGATCCAGTCAGTATAGTGGGCGATTGCATTTACATTTTTTAGCGAAAGCATGGGTCCTTCGAAAGTTGCCATACCATAAGCGGTAAGGGCAACAACCATGAATTTCAATATTGGCTCCTCTCTTACTTTGTCCCAGGCGCCTCTGAGGGTTAAAAGACCGTTAACCATACCACCCCATGACGGTGCGATCAACATAACAGAAAAGGCTACTCCCAGCGCTTGTGCCCAATCAGGAAGCGAAGTATATAACAAGTGGTGGGGGCCTGCCCAGATATAGATAAAGATCAAACTCCAGAAGTGAACGATCGATAGTTTGTAAGAGTATACCGGTCTTTCAGCCGCTTTGGGCAAGAAATAGTACATAAGGCCTAAGAATGGAGTGGTTAGGAAGAAGGCAACGGCATTGTGTCCATACCACCATTGTACCAAGGCATCTTGTACTCCTGCATATAGTGAGTAACTTTTTAAGAATGATATCGGTAGTTCAAATGAATTAACAATATGTAATACGGCAACAGTAATGAATGTGGCCAAATAAAACCAGATCCCTACATAGAGATGTCTTTCTCTACGTTTTAATATAGTACCGATCATATTAGCACCAAATACTACCCAAACTAGGGCTATCGCTATATCGATAGGCCATTCTAATTCGGCATATTCCTTTGAAGTTGTGATACCTAGTGGTAGTGTAATAGCCGCAGAGAGGATGATCAATTGCCAGCCCCAAAAATGGATCCACGAGAGCGCATCATTAAATAATCGTGCTTTTAAAAGTCTCTGTAAGGAATAATATACCCCAGCAAACATGGCATTACCTACAAAGGCAAAGATAATGGCATTGGTATGTAGTGGTCTTATTCGACCAAATGAAGTGAATTGTATTCCAAAATTAAATGCAGGAAAGGCGAGCTGCAATGCCGCTAACAGCCCTACAAGCATACCTACAACCCCAAACAGCACTGAAGCGATCAAGAAGTATTTTACTATCTTGTTGTCGTACTTAAATTTTTCTACTGACATATTTTATTTGTTTTAATAATGGGTACAAATGATCTCCTACACTGTACCGCGACAATAATTGTATACATAATTTAAACACCCAAAAGGAGCATTTTTTCCGCCTTTTTGATATTCCAAAATTATAGGGAGGGGTCACCGTAAAAAATGACATATGTCAGTATGGTGGCTGATATATGTTTGAAACTGGAATAGATCAAATATTGTCTGCTAGTCTTTATTTTAGATCATGATGACATGTATAGAGGACGAAGAGAATAAGATTGTTTGCTTATGAGGTTTGTAGTCTGATAGTTGTCCGAAGTATCATAACTATTATATTCGTATGAATGTTTTGTACCCTTAGAACTATGACCTTATAGGGAAAGTTAGTGTAGCCTTTTTTGTATAAATTTAAATTTACCTTTTTTAGAGTATTTTTTGTTCGTGTACACCCTCTATATTTGCATTGTTTATAATTAGTCTAAATAATAGCAGCAAAAATGAACGTAAAATTACTGTCGACATTATTTTTAGGGATATCACTACAAGTACTTAAAGCACAGGAGGGTGTGAGTGTATCAGTGGGAACGGGTTATCAAAATCAAACATGGTATAGTCTGCAAAATGGTGTGCAAGGCACACAGTCAAAAGATAATTGGGATCTTGGATTTGAGATCACGGGCTATTCGGCATCGATTATCGCCAACACGCAGAAACCCAACTTTGTATTATACAAAGCACCGTTTTCTGTCTTGCAATGGAACGTACTAGATACTACTGGGATCAATACTTGGAGAGCTCTGTACAATTCGGATTCT
>CAMFLX010000174.1 GCA_945957555.1 uncultured Cytophagales bacterium | reverse complement strand
CAATTTGGAGATATGGCAAATGTGTCTTGGGTTTGGTATCCTCGAAGTTTGTGATATTGCAAACGTGTCTCAGGTATGGTGTCCACAAAGTTTGGGGTATGGCAAATGTGTCTCGGGTATGGTATCCTCAAAGTTTGGGATATGGCAAACGTGTCTTAGGTATGGTATCCTCAAAATGAAAAGTAATTAAAGCATAGCCATCAATCAGTATCTCTAAGCCAAACACAGGCCATACAAGTGTTCTGCTGTCGTGACAGAAACACTTGATGGTATTCTTTTGCTCTACAGGAGGTCCCTGCTCTTGAGGGTATGATATTGAGTGAGGTCATGCTGACCAGAGATCTATCATTTCATCGCTTCACGAACTTTCGGTGCTATTTGCGTTCCAAAGATTTCAATGGATTTCATGAGTGAGGCATGTGAAGGCCCTCCGACATCCATGTGTGTAGAAAAGCGGGTAAGGCCAAACAGTTCGTGCATCTCCAGTATTTTGTCAATAGCTTCATGGGCATCGCCAATAATTAAATGTCCATTACTACCACGGCCATAGTCGTATTGGTTGCGAGTATAGGGTTGCCAACCACGTGTGCTCCCAATGCGGTTCATCTGCGACGCATACACAGGGTAATACGTATCTGCAGTTTTTTGAGAATCTTCCCCGAAAAAACAATGCATGTGAACACCTACTTCAAATGCATTTTTATCATGTTTGAAGTGCTGGTATATTTCCCGATAATAGTTGAAGAGCGACTGAAACTGTATCGGATTGCCTCCGATAATAGCGAAGATCACAGGAAGGCCCATTTTGCCTGCACGTATCACCGACTCGGGTGTTCCTCCTACGGCTACCCATATTTTTAGTTTGTCGTTCACTGCACGAGGCCATACTTCCTGCTGTTTGAGCGCAGCACGTACATTGCCTTTCCATGTAATAGGGTTCTCTTGGTTTATTTTAACTAGTAGATCTAGTTTTTCTTCAAACAGATTGTTATAATCTTTGAGCTCATAACCATATAGTGGGAAAGATTCAATAAAACTACCTCGTCCAGCAGTGATTTCTGCACGGCCATTCGTCAGTTGGTCAATAGTGGCAAAACTTTGATAAATGCGCACGGGATCGGAAGAGCTTAATACCGTGACGGCACTGCCTAATTTTATGTTTTTAGTGACGGTTGCGGCTGCCGCTAATACAATTTCAGGAACCGAAACCGCATAGTCTGGACGATGGTGCTCGCCAATACCAAAAAAATCAAGACCTACTTCGTCCATCAATTTTATTTCCTCGATTAACTCTCTCAGGCGTTCTCCAGAATCCAAAGGATTTCCCCGCTCATCATAATGATTGTCACCAAACATTCCTATCCCTAACTCCATGTCTGTATTTTCTAGTGTTTTTGCTGTACGAACCGATTCAAATGGACTCGCATAAAGATATGTAAAATTTATTGAATTCAATCCACCTTATTGGCTACAGTGCCAAGCGATACATCATTTCCGTTTATTGAAGAGCGCTATACCTCTATCATTAACGAGATACTGTGCGCAGATCATTTTAGTGGCGTACATTTTTTTAGATTTTCTATTACTTTGTTTCCTCTAGATTGTATTGTACTGCGGAAATTAAAAAGCAATTATACAAATACAATAATGAGTCTATATCCTCGTAAATTAAGTACTTTATTTTTTCTGGTAACATTGGCCTATTCCTTTGTTGCTACAGCACAGAGTTCTCAAAAATATGATTGGAAAACCGTACCTGCCAAAGGCGGAGGTTTTGTGCCTGGTATGATCTTCAACGATACAGAAAAAAATCTTCTGTATGCCCGTACTGATGTCGGCGGAGCATACATTTGGAATGCCTCTAAAGTAGCTTGGGAATCTATCACAGATGGATACGACGATTTCAATGATTGGGGTAACGTGAGTTTGGCTACAGATCCAGTGGATCCGAACAGAGTGTACCTTGCTACAGGGATGTATTATCAGTCTTGGTGGCAGCAAACTGCTTCGGTATTTGCATCTGCAGATAGGGGCAAAACATGGACTTCTACCAAATTGCCTTTTAAATTGGGCGGAAATACCCCAGGCAGAGGATCGGGAGAGCGTCTTAGGGTTGATCCTAACTCAAATAATATACTCTATTTAGGTTCCCAGAAAGATGGACTCTGGAAAAGCGAGGATTTTGGAAAGACTTGGCATAAAGTTGAAAGCTTTAAGTTTAACAATATTACTTTGGTGGAGTATGTAAAAAATTCAGGCAAAAAAGGAGCACCTACACCTGTGATTTATGTAGCAGTATGTGACCAAATGTATAAAAACAAATTGGAAGCGGGTATCTATAGAAGCACTGATGGAGGAATGACTTGGGAGGCCGTTCCTGGACAACCTACGCAGTTGGATCCTAAACCAGTGCCTGCTGATAAAACACCAGCGAACGTACCCATGCCATGTGTGGCCAATAGGGTTTCACTTGCTGGAGATTATATGTATGTGGCTTATGGCAACTCACATACGCCCAATGGCGACTATGAAACCTCTCATCCTGGTAATAACGTACATAACGGCGCTGTCTATAAATACAATCTCAAAACGGGATCATGGACGAACATTACACCATCGCCCACTTCACAGGGTGGATATGGTGGTGTAACTGCTGATCCAAACAATCCTGAATTGGTGGCAGCAATTTCAGTATGCTTGTGGTGGCCTGGCGATGAGATCTACCTTTCTGCTGATGGTGGTAAGACTTGGAAAAATGTGTTTTATAAAAGTGCTGGGTCGCAAGAATACAAGGCAAACTTTGATTATCAAAAAGCACCTTATGTGCACGATCACCGCCCGCACTGGACTACAGATCTCAAGATGGATCCCTTTAACCCTAATAGGGCTATTTTTGGGACAGGGTATGGTGTATATGTTTGTTATAATTTCTTGGATGCTCTACAAGACAAACCCACCACATGGGTGTTTGAAAACGATGGCCTAGAAGAAATGGTGCCTCAGGAAATCAAAAGTCCACCCGTGGGACCTTATCTTATTACGGCCATTGGAGATTTTGATGGTTTTTGCCATTATGATTTTGAGAAATCTCCGCCACAAGGCAAGCATTTCCCCAATAGAGGTACCAATAATAGCATAGACTTTGCAGGGTTGAAGCCGGATATCATGGTGCGTACGCATGACAATGGAGATTCCTCAAAGGCCTCTTATTCCTTAAATGGGGGCAAGTACTGGCATCAATTTGCTACACAGCCTGCCAAACTGATCAAAAATGGGGGCCAGATCGCAGTATCTGCTGATGGTAAGATCATTCTGTGGTCGCCTGATAAGATAGGGGTATATGCAACTATGGATCTTGGTAAGACATGGTACCGTTGTAAAGGTCTGGAAGTTAATGCTAAACCCGTAGCTGACAAGGTAATCCCCGATCAGTTTTATGCGAAGGAAAGTTCTAGCGGAACTATATTTGTGAGTACCGACAGTGCGAAAACCTTTAATGCCTTTGGGGCCGCAGTGGGTAAAGGTAACGGTAATATAGAGGCTGTATTTGGAGAGAAGGGGCATGTGTGGGCTGCTTGTGGAGAAGGAGGCCTTTGGTTTTCTAAGAATGGTGGTGAAAAATTTAAACAAATTATGGCGGTGACTAACTGTAAAAACGTAAGCTTTGGTAAAGCTGCACCCAATGCGAAATATCCTGCAGTATTCATTCATGGTACCATCAATGAGAAGATAGGTTTGTATCGTTCGGATGATATGGGTAAGTCTTGGATAAGGATCAATGACGATGCTACCGATTTTGCTAGATCTCACAGGACTATTTCTGGCGATCCTAGGAATTACGGAAGGCTTTATGTTGGTACAGAAGGCCGAGGGGTGGTTTATGGTGATATTGTGAAATAAAGAAAGATAATTAGTGCATATTGCTGTATACCAGCAGAAGCGATTCTTTGAGAGTCGCTTCTCCTGTTTATAGAAGTATTGGACTTTCTTTAAATGGAATACATTGATCGGTAACATGTAGTGCTAGGCCTTCATAGGTTGCATACGATTGTATGTTGTAGGTATTATGTATGCGTCTGAAGACCAAAACGAGTATCTTTCGTACATAAATGATACAGCAAAGATTGGTCATTCGGTCAAAAGTGGTTGTATAACAATTGTATGGGAAGGGTTCGTGGATCATATAAATGAGGCCACTCAATACTTTGAGTGGCCTCATTGTTTGGCTGAAACTATGTCCAATGCCTAATCCTCGTTGCCGAAATAAGCCTTATACACTTTTAATCTGTTTTTGAGCTCTTTACGAGCAATATGGATTCTGTTTTTGATGGTGCCCAAGGGTACGCTGAGCTTCTCAGAGATCTCCTCATATTTAAAACCTTTAAAATACATCATAAAAGGAGTCCTATAGGCTTCCTCAAGTCGCTCTATGGCATTATTAATGTCTTTTTGGGCGAAATCTGAGATTGCTGTATTTTCTGTAAGATATTCGTTAGAGTTAATATGATACAGATTGTCTGTAGTGTCAATGAATGTGTTCTTTCTGACCATTCTCTGGTAGTTAGTCAAAAAAGTATTTTTCATAATAGTGTAAAGCCACGCTTTTAAATTGGTGCCACTTGAAAACTTGTCTCTATTCAAGAAAGCTTTCACGAGCGTGTCTTGGATCAAATCATTAGCTTCATCGAGATTTCGTGTAAGCCTCATGGCGAAGGGCTTCAAAGATTTTGAAGCTTGCCCTAAATGGTTGTTAAATTCTATTGATGTCATTTTGATATGATGTTTTGGTTTTGATATATCAAACTTAAACAAAATAAATCTATATGACAAGAAAATATTTGAATATTTGTTTAATTTATTTATTTCTGTTTTTAGGGTGGTAATTTCTGGTTATTACTTTTTTATTCATATTATTTGTGTAATAAATTATAGTTTATATTTTTATTTAAGCTTTAATTTGTTCTTTTTTTGCTATTTATGGTGATATTTATGAATAATTTTTTAGTAATATTATATGTATTTGTTTTTAATTATTTTTTGTTAAAAAAAATGATTTGTGTTTTGGTTTATTTTTTTTTTAATATAGTTTTATAACATACATTATTTTTGTTATATTTTTATATTAATATCTTAAACAAAAAAATACACAATACTATACATGTTTATACACTAAATTATACAATAAAACCACAGAATGAGTCTTGTGACCTTATCTGAGACTTAATTGTGGTAGGTTTCCCTTAATTTATCATGGCTCAATTGGTCCCGTCTTAATTTATTAGTGCTTATCACGTTGTTTATTTTTCAATAATGGTGGGAACAGCTTAGATTTGTGAAATTAGGAGATACAAAGAGAAGAATATGTTAGGACTAAAGCTGGCAACGGATCCACGTTGGGTTAATATAGTTGAAAAGAACATCGAAGAGATTTTGACAGATCATGCTTATTGTGAACAAAAGGCAACCAGTAATGCAATATATCTTATAGTGAACTATCCTGAATATACAGATTTGGTTACCGATATGGTTAAGTTGGCCAAGGAAGAGCTTGAGCACTTTGAAATGGTTCATGAGAAAATCAAAGCACGAGGTTTGGTTTTGGGCAGGGAAAGAAAAGATGAATATGTTGGGGAGCTATATACGTTTATGCGTAAAGGACACAAGCGTCATATTGCAATGATTGATAGGCTATTGTTTTCTGCCCTGATAGAGGCTCGCAGTTGTGAGCGCTTTAAGCTTTTGAGCGAACAAATCAAAGATGAGGAGTTGAAAGAGTTCTACCGAGAGCTGATGATTAGCGAAGCTACACATTATACAACTTTTATTGGTTATGCACGCAAATATGGACAAGGAGAGGATATAGATAAGCGCTGGCAGGAGTTTTTGGATTACGAAGCGCAGGTGATCAGTAAGTATGGGAAAAAAGAAACCATTCACGGGTAATTTTGGTCTCCGCAATATATATATAACAAGAGGGCCTTAGGCATTGCCTAAGGCTCTCTTGTTATAATCTATTTTGCAATGATTTTGAATTCAACTCTTCTGTTTTGGTGCCGCCCCCAAGCAGTAGAGTTGTCGGCTACAGGGTTGAGCTCTCCGTAGTATTTAGAAACTACTCTAGATGCTTCAATTCCAGATTTTTGCAGTATATATTGTACCACAGCATTGGCTCTATTGTACGAGAGTTTGTCATTATAAGACTCTGAACCTATATTGTCGGTATGTCCTGATATTTCAACCTTCATGTTTGGGTAGCTCACAAGAAGTTTAATCAGCCTGTCAAGCTCTAAATGCGATTCTTTTTTGAGTTCGTACTTGTTAAAGTCAAAGAATACGTTGTTGATCGCAGTTGTTTGGCCAATCTCTATGGGGCTTAAGTACAGATTTTGTTGGATTTCAGTGTATTCATTCAGCTGTGTTAAGTCCATATTGGAATGGACAGACACATAGCCAGGATATTCTGCAAGATATCCATAATTTGCGCCAGAGGGTAGTACGATTTGGTATTCTGAGTTGATTGGGTTTGACTTGGCCACTCCGACTTCTTTTCCATTGCTAAGGTCTTCAAAAAAGATTTTTACATCTGGCAAGGCTTGTCCTGTTTTACTGTCAAGCACGCGACCTTTGATGAGAACTACAGGAAGTGGTTTGAAGATTTCAGGTAGTGTAAGTGTATACATGTCCTGATCACCTTCTTTTTCTCCTGCAGAAGTAAACAGAACCTTGTTGCCCGAGGCAGAAATGGTGAAAAAAGATTCGTCAAATGCGGTATTTACCACAGGGCCCAAATTTTCTGGTTCTGACCATTTGGTCCATGAGTCATCTAGTCGTCTTGTTACATAAATATCGCTTCCGCCATATCCGCTGAATCCATTGGAGGTGAAGTACAGGGTACGTTCGTCCGAAGCCAAAAAGGGTGCAGCCTCCGTTCCCATGGTATTTACCGTTTTGCCAAGGTTCAGCGGTTTGCTCCACACAGTATCGGCATTCATGAAACTTACGTAAAGATCCCTCTCTCCATAAGTGTCGCCCTTGCGTTCTATTGAGAGCAATAAAGTCTTTTTGGTATTGGATAGGAAATAATTAGCCTTTTCATTTGCGTTTTTTTCTTCTTCCACCGTAAGGTTTTCTGGGGCAGTCCATCCCGTAGCAGTTCTATAGCTAACCGAGACCCCAGGGCCCATAGAACCATCTGGTAAATAATTATTACCCAGTAGCATGGTGTTGCCATCGGGTGAGATAGAATTAATGAAATTGGGCTCTGCATTATTGAGCGGCACCCCCATGTTTTTTGCCATAGCCCAATCTTGCTTATTTTCATCCCATGTGGAATACCAAATGTCTTCTTCGTCTTTTACGCCGCCCACATTATTGGAGTCGGCTCTTCTGCTAAAATATAATGTTTTTCCATCAGGTGCGAGAAGAGGACCGAATTCTAAGAAATCGCTGTTTACATTTGGCCCTAAATTGGTGGCTACCATGTTCGATTTGATCACGTCAGCTTGGCTCACTTTAATTTCTATGGGTTGTTCAGACTCCGTGATACCGATAGCATCAATACCTATAGGAATGTCCTTTTCTGGTTTGAAAAACACTTTTATGGCTATGACAAGGAAGTCTGCCTGTGAGGCATTTACACTAAAGAGTCTTCCCTTTACCTCAACTCCCTTAGGTTTATAAGTATGTACCACAAACTCTCTGCCTTGCAAGTTATAAGCTAGAATTTTACTGATGTAGCCAGGGTTGAAGGATTCGGCGATGAGAATTTGTTTGGGTTTGATGGGATTCACAAATCCTACTTTGATAAACTCTTCTTTGAGTTTTCCTTTGGGTTGCCAAGCATTTACATTTTGACCTACTGCAGGCAGCACATTGGGTTTGCCAACGGCCTGTTGGGCTGAATATTTCCTGGAACTGACCTCACTCGAATATTCAAGGACTTTATAGGACCATTCTACTTTTTGGGCTAAAAGAGCAAAATAAGAGAACGTTAAGAAGAAAAGTGGTATTGTTTTTTTCATAAAAATATTTGGGGTTTTAATTGTTGGAAAATTTTTATCAATTTGATCCATCTTTTGGATCCCTTATTTCTGGTTTTGACCAGAAGGTTACATTTGGGTTTCTTCGTATTCGCATTTATTCAGCTAATTAACAGAAGTAATTTTTAATAAACAATGATGAAAATCATATTGTTTTTCGTATATTCTTGGGGGTTATTAAGGTTTGAAGAATACACGATTGTATGTATTTTTGGGTACTTAAAATTTTTTAAAATATGTATTTAGGAGTAGGATCAAGAATCATTCACAGAGAATATGGTGAAGGTATTGTGGCAGGAGCAAAAGACGATTGTTACAGGATTTCATTTTTCGGAAAAGGGATTGTGGAAGTACATCAGTCGTATCCTTATGAAGTTTTGGAAAATGTGCAAGACCAGCAAGACCTTGTTCGCAAAGATGATTTGGAAGAAAGATTAGAGGCGATATTACGCAAATGGTCTGATGTGAACGAGGTAATCGCAATAGGTGACAAATGGAGGGGTGGCAACATGCTACTCCAACCCAAGGATCTTGCTCTTAAGCCGAAAGAGGTACCCATAGAGACTTTTTTTCACAAGATTGTGATGTTGCGTGACAGACTCAGGGTGCTGGAGCAGAAGATCAATGCCAATGGAAAGCTTGCGGATGATGAAAAAGTAGATATGCAACAATATATCACCAGAATATATGGATCATTAACAACCTTCAATGTCCTTTTTAGGTACAGTCAGGATCAGTTTGTTGGAGAGAAAAGTTAATTAATGACCGTAGAAAATTACTGAAAAGGGAGGCATTTGCCTCCCTTTTCAGTATATAAATACTTCCCTTCAATGTTTAAGAAGCTACATATATTGTGGGTTTCAGTCGCCACTCCAATATTGGAGTAGTGTACCCAAAGGTTTTTTATATATCACTCCAATGTTGGAGTAGTGTGTTTGTAGGGATTAGGATACTATAAATACAGATTAGTGAAACTTGTTTTTTGATTCAGTTTGTTATCTCAAAATCGAGGGGGTGTTGTTGTATGTATTATATTTCGTGAGTTTTTTGAAAAATAGTGATATATTTGTGTAAGCTGTTATTATTTATGCGTACCATACAATTGAAAGTCAACGAAGAAGTATATGATAAGCTGATTTGGTTTTTAAACAAATTCAGTAAAGATGAGCTTGAGATTATTGCAGATAATGATCATATCGATCCCTTGGAAAGTGGTATTTATAAACCTGCCGATACCCAAACAGAATACGATAAAATCGAAAAAAATCTAGAGAATGCATTGAAAAGATACAAGAGGCCGTAATGATAGCTTAGGTTTCGGTAGTGGATTTTTGTAAAAGATTTATTTCTTTTGGTGTTTGTAATCCTGTAGATATCAATTTTAAAATGTTGGTTTTTAATTTACGTCTGTTTACGTGCGAAAATCCCATACTACCACATTCCAAAGAGTAGGACCTTGTTGGTACTGATGTAATGTTTTAAAGCCAACGCGTTTATGAGCTGCTTGGGAGCGCATGTTTTTATTGGATATTTCTGTGATTACCAGATCAAAATCTTTTGAAAACAATTCTTTATGTTTTAAATAAAGTTTGTCAAAGATGCCTTCACCTCTCGAACCTTCGGCTACACAGGTTTGGCCCATGGTATAATATCTATAATCAGTAAGTTTTTGGCCTTGGTATTGTATCGAATTACAGACCTCTATAAGAGGTTTTAGCTTTTCGTTTTCAAAACAAACTTCTTTGGCGGTAGCAAGTGCGTAAGCTATGACTTCGTTGTTCTTTTGAGCAATCGGTTGTGGTAGGTACTGCATCATTTGAGCAATTAATGGTGCGTCGTATTGGAACGTTAAGAAGCCTTGATCTTGAGCCGTTTTAGTATCAATATTAGAAATTAAGTTTGCCTTTTGGAGTTCCAGTAAAGATTCGATTTTGTCTTTAGGGAGTAGCTCAATTTTGTGCATAGTGTGATCGATGAGAGATTTACATTGATGTTTCTAATGCAAATATAACAGTTCTTGATGTGGGTAGACTCTTTGTTACTTAGAATTTTGGTCTTAAAGTATCTCAATGATACTTTCTAGAATATCCTTAGCAACATCTTGCTTTGATTTCAGTTCAAAGAACTCTATTTTGTCTTTTTTATCCAAGATCGTGATTTTGTTGGTGTCATGTCCAAAGCCAGAACCTTTGTCGTTAAGAGAATTGAGTACAATGAAATCTAGATTTTTGGTCTTAAGTTTTTTCTTTGCGTTTTCTAATTCATCATTTGTTTCCAGCGCAAATCCTACCATGATCTGTCCCTCTCTTTTCAGTTGTCCAATTTCGTAGGCAATATCTTTGGTTTTGGTGAGCGCAATACTAAAGGTTTCCTCTTTCTTCTTGATTTTTACGGAAGAAACATCCACTGGTGTATAGTCAGCTACTGCCGCAGCGTAAATAATGATGTCGGCATTGTCGAAATTAGCGTAAACTGCATCATACATTTCATCTGCAGAAGTAACATGAATCGTTTTGGTATTGGTCAAATGTGGGAGGTGCAAGGTGGGTAAAGATACAAACAATAGTTTAGCGCCCCAAAGTAAAGATTGTTACGCTATTGACTCG
>CAMFLX010000173.1 GCA_945957555.1 uncultured Cytophagales bacterium | reverse complement strand
CTACACTTATGCGATCGTCGGCAGCGTCAGATGTGTATAAGAGACAGCAGTAAATAGGCTTCGCAAAAGTGATGCAACCAGCAAAGTGGTGATCTTATTGACCGACGGGGTAAACAACCAAGGAACTATTTCACCCAAAACAGCTGCAGAACTGGCACAAGCTGAGGGGATTAAAGTGTATACCATTGGTGTAGGATCTGATCAACCCACCGTAATGACACCTTATGGTGAGATTAAAGCGGAAATTGATGAACCGATGATGAAGGACATTGCCAAACAGACGGGTGGCAAATACTTTAGAGCCAAAGACAATAAGACACTTACTCAAATCTATGACGAAATAGATCAACTGGAAAAAACCGAAATAGATGTGACTGAATACAAAAACAGCAAGGAAGAATTCCACATCTTGCTGTATGTTGCAGGCATCTTGTTATTATTGGAAATCATATTAAGAAACACAATATTGGCTGTATTGGCATAAAATATGGACTCTTGGATATTTGAAAATAGCGAAATATTATGGGGGCTGGCGGGTATTCCAGTACTCTTGGTTATATTTTTAGCACGTAGCTTTTACAAAAAGAAACAATTGAAAAAATTAGGGAGTCCCAAATTGCGTGGATTGCTTATGGAGCAATACTCTTCCACGAGACCCCTACTCAAAAATGGAGTCGTGCTACTTGCTTTGGTCTTTTTGCTCGTAGCCCTAGCCAATCCACAGGTAGGTTCAAAACTTGAAAAGGTAAAAGTAAAAGGCGCGGAAATCGTCATAGCACTCGACGTCTCCAACAGTATGAAGGCGGAAGACTTGGCGCCCAATCGTCTGGAAAAGGCACAACAGGAGATTATGCAACTGCTCAACAGAGTTAAAGGTGACCGTGTAGGTTTGGTCGTATTTGCAGGAAAAGCCTTTGTGCCAGTTCCGCTCACTAACGACTACGCCATGATCAAGATGTATCTGCGAGGTATCGATACCGATATCATCAGTACACAAGGTACCGACATTGGTACTGCCATTACCCTCGCCCAAGAATCCTTCACAGAGGATGGCAGTAAAAACAAAGCGATCATCGTGATTACCGATGGCGAAAACCACGAAGAAAACGCGATCAAAGTTGCGAAAGAAGCTGCAGAGAAAGGAATCACCATACACACCATAGGTATGGGTAAGAGCGACGGAGTGCCTGTCCCTGTCACGAATAGGTATGGTCAAAAGGAGTTTAGAAAAGACAAAGACGGTAATGTGGTGGTCTCCAAACTCAACAAAAATCTTTTGAATGAGATTGCCGCCGCAGGCAAGGGACAGTTTGTAAAAGCAAGCAATTCTGGCCTTGGCCTTGACAAGATCTATGAGCAACTCAAAGGCATGGAGAAAAAGGATTTTGAAGAGAAAGTAGTCTTGGACTATGAAGACGACTTCCAGTTTTATCTATGGATCGCATTAGCACTCTTGGTGCTAGAGTTGGTCATCTTGCCCAGAAAGAATAAGTTTTTATCACGTATCAAAATCGCTAACGCTAAAATATGAGAGGAAACTATTGGAATATCATTGGTATACTCTTCGCTTTCAACGTGATCGCGCAGAAAGCAGAAAAGACTGAGTACGAGTACATCAGCAAAGGAAACGAACTTTATAGAGCTAAAGATTATCCAAATGCAAAAACAGAATATGCAAAGGCTCAAAAGGAACATGGCAATTCCTTTGAATCTACTTTTAATTTAGGCAATGCCTACTATAAACAAGACAGTTCCGATCAGGCTGTCAGCCAGTTTCAGTCAGCCGCCAGTGCTGCAAAAACGAAACCTTTGCAAGCACAAGCCTATCACAATCTGGGCAATGCACATTTACAGAAAAAGCAATACAAAGAGAGTATAGATGCCTACAAGGAAGCGCTGCGTCGCAATCCTAGCGATGAAGAAACGAGGTACAATTTGGCTTATGCCCAAAAGATGCTGAAAGCTCAAGAGCAAAACCAAAAGAATAACAAAGACAAGAACAAAGATCAGAAGGACAATAAGGATCAGAAAAATCAAGATCAAAAGGATCAAGATAAGAAGGGCGATCAGAAGAAAGACCAGCAAGGCAAAGACCAGCAAGACAAGAACAAAGACTCCAAAAACGACCAAGGCAAGAACGGGGACAAACAAGACAAGGATGCCAATGGCGGTAAAGACCCTAAAGAGAGTCCTCAGAAGGAGCAAAAAGCCCAGAAGGGCACTATGAGCAAAGAGCAAGCCGATAAGCTCCTCAATGCCATAGACCAAGAAGAGGATCAACTGAGAAAAGGGATCCGACTGAAAGAAGAGAAATCAAAACCAAAGTATATAGATAAAGACTGGTAAGATGAAACGAATAAGGTATATGATTGCACTCCTTTGTTCCTTCCAATTGATGGCGCAAAGTGTAAGTTTTAAAGCCAAAGGCCCTAATGTGGTCTCAGTCAATGAACAGTTTGAATTCAGCTATGAGGTGAATGCCCAAGGTAATAACCTCAAACCGGGGAATATGAGTGACTTCAACATCCTTCAAGGCCCCTATTCCAGCTCTAGTAGTTCCATCTCTGTAATCAATGGACAGGTGCAGCAATCCATGTCGATAAGTTACACTTATGTGCTCTCGGCTAAAAAAGCGGGAAAGTTTACCATAGGAGCAGCAAGCATTACCATACAAGGTAAGGAATACAGCTCTAATGCTTTAACCATAGAAGTAGTAGCAGGAAATGGTGGCAGTCAAGGCAATAACCAGAGCAACTCAAATACCATTCAGAACATTGACGACAAAGATGTATTTGTACGTCTTGAAACCAACAAAAAAAGTGTTTACAAAGGTGAGGCCATCGTAGCCAATATAAAGCTCTATACCAAGGTACAACTCCAACAACTCAGCGACTTCAAGATCCCACAGTTTGACGGCTTCTGGAAGGAAGATCTTGATACACCCAACCAAAGGGTAGAGTGGCGTCGTGAGAACGTGAATGGAGAGATCTACCATGCAGCGGTGATTTCACAATGTCTGCTCATGCCTCAAAAATCTGGCGAGATCACCATCAAAGCCATCAGCATGGAAGTCATTGCACTACAGGAGGTTAAACAAAAGAGACGTAAAAACCCATTTAATGACCCCTTCCTCGATGATTTCTTTAATGAAAGCTCATACCAACGTGTAAACAAAGCACTTAAGAGTGCTCCGGTAAAGATTCAAGTAAAGGAAATACCTGACGCAGCACAAGCCTTGGGTGATTTTACTTTGAGTTCGCAAATCAGTAAAACGGAGCTCAAAGCCAACGAATCCATCACTTTAAAGATCACGGTAGCGGGTAAAGGTAACTTGAAAATGGTGGAGCCCTTTAAGATGGAATTCCCCGCCGACTTTGAAGTGTTTGACCCTGAAACCAAACAAAACCTTAAAGTGACCAGTGTGGGCATCTCTGGTTCCAAAACTTTTGAATATGTAGTGATCGCGAGGCACGAAGGCACCTTTGAGATTCCAGGGGTAAGTCTGGACTGTTTTGATCCTACCACGGGCAAACTCAAACACCTGAGCACCAAAGCCTATACCATTAAAGTCGCTAAAGGGGATGGCTCCACCACTGTTACAGGTGTGGACCATTCACAAAACAAGGAAGATATTAAATTTATCGGTAAAGACATTCGCTACATCAAAACCAACAACTTTGCACTGCACAAAGGAGACCCTACTTGGTTTGGAAGCCTGAGCTTCTATCTCGGTTATGTTTTCACCTCTGGTGCATTTGTCTTCCTATTCGTATTCCTACGCAAACGCAGACTTGAAAATGAAGACCTTGTGGGTATGAGAAAGAAAAAAGCTGGGGCAATGGCCCGAAAACGCCTCAAAACCGCAGAACAGTTCCTTCAAGAAAACAACAGCTCCAAGTTTTATACAGAGCTACTCCAAGGCATATGGGGCTATCTGGGAGACAAACTCAATCTACAGAAATCTGATCTGTCCAAAGAAAAGATCCGCCAAGCTTTGGCCGACCGTAGGGTGTCTACAGAGGGCATCGCACAACTCATTCGCATCATGGAAAAATGCGAAATGGCACAATATGCACCACTAGGCAACAACAACTCCCTCTCAGAGGATTATCAAGCCAGCGTAGAAGTCATTACCCAACTAGAAGGAGAAATTAAAGCATCATGAAAAAGATATTACTGAATCTACTGATCTCTTGTCTAGCCCTCATGGCATGGACACAAAACACTGATGAAGTGCGTATTGCAGAAGGTAAAAAAGCTTACGAAGCAGGTAAATACGATGCCGCGCTAGCAGCTTATACCCAACTGACACAGAAAGGCTACCAGTCTTTTGAGCTGTATTATAACCTAGGCAATACCTACTTCAAACTCAATGACATTGCCAATGCGATCCTTAACTATGAGCGCGCCAAGAAGCTGAACCAAACCGATGAGGACCTTTTGTTTAACCTACAGCTTACCAACACCAAGATCACCGACAAGGTAAGCGTACTGCCCACGGGCAATGGTTTCAAGAAACTCACCCAAAGTCTCAATACCGATACTTGGGGGCTACTGAGTCTCGCCGCCTTTATATTGGCCACAGGAATGCTGTTTTTGTTCCTGTATGTCCAGTCATTGTCTCTAAAACGCTTCGTATTAGGCACCTTCTTCGTCCTTATCTTTTTCTCGATCTTTACATATATATTGGCACATCAAAGCGAAAAATGGCGCAAAAACGCCAGCGAAGGGATCATATTCAATCCAAGTGTTACCGTGATGAGCTCTCCCAATGCCTCAGGCACACAACTCTTTGTGATCCACGAAGGCCTGAAAGTAGAGATTCTAGAAAGCAACAATAAACACCTTAAGATCAAACTTGCCGATGGCAACGTAGGCTGGATCAACGAAACAGATCTAGAGAAGATATAAGACATGAGACGTTGTACGTGATAAGTTGTACGTGTTACGTTGCAAGAATCTGGGTTGGAAACTACCAATATCGGGACCTACTTGTTCCGACGTGTCGGAAAGCTCTCAATTATCTTTGAAATCGAGATCACCCTTCGGAAGAACAGCAGTAAATGAGCTTTTCTAATTTCAGTCCGTTGAAGTCGTTAAATTCAAATGTGTCATCTTGAAACAAAGCCCCTCTATATTCGTCTTCCATTTTGTTTTACAGGATAAACGCGTTTAATTTTTAATGTACTCAAAGATCATTTACAATAGGATTTGTCTGGTATTTCATAAAGAGATGCTCATGGAAAGCCTATGTTTTGTTCATGATTCAAGTTTAAAGCTTATTTGTTAAAAAGTCAAATGCTTTAGGGGCATAAACCACAACTCAAATATCAAGCAAAACATCCGGGTTGGAAACCCTCACTTATCTTTGAGTTCTAGAACTACGCTCGCAATGTTCAGGCTCTTGCCTTCCATTGCCCTGTGAAAGACCAGAAACAGCATGGGTAACATCTCATCAGCAGGAACTAAGGCAAAGAAACTAGCCAAACCCAAAAGGTCCCAAAATTTCAAAAGTACACTGTTATAAAATGTTTTTATTCAGTCGTTATATTAATTTTTGTTCCGTCAGGTAAGTCCTTTATTTGTTCACAAATTTGTCCAGTTAATTGAAAATGTACACTAATGTCTACTGGCTCAATATTATCAAAAGTATATTGTCCACCAAGTATCGGATTTATTTTGAAACTAAAAACTTCTCTGTCACTAAGTTTGATTCCTGAGTTTTCAATGTCGTCATGTAGCCAACTTAAAAACCAATTATCAAAATTTTCGGCAACTTGTAGTTGCACTTTGAAGTCTTCAATATCATTTGCTACTTGTGTTAATTTGCCTGTACTTGTGTCAAGCCAATTTACTTCACCGGAAGGTCCAAATAGAAAAAGGTCCCCGAAAATAGTTACCAATATAACTTCTTTTTGATCTGCGATTAACCATTGCCATGCTTCACAAATGTCTGCGAGATCAATTTTAGATTTGTCTTTAAGTAATTCTTGAAAGTTCATGTATTATTCTTTAATATACTGGTTATGTTTACCCCCTTTCGCACCTATTAGTGGAACTTGCTTTTCAGGCATAGCAATTTTAAGTGTATTTTATGATGAATCAAACTATCCAGTGTAGAAATTATTTCATCAAAGCCTTTGGCTTTATTATGAGCGGATTTCTCAATCAGTTCTTAAGGTTTAGCAAATCTATTGATTTACATCCATTAATAAGCGTGCTTCTGCCGGCAAAATCTGAGAATCATGTATGATTGCATACTATAAAACTCTAAAAATTAATTCAATGCAAGTCTATTTTATCAATGTCACATTAAAAGATTTACCATTAAGTTCAATGATATAATATCCTGGTACAAATAAACCCTTTTCATTTTTACCGTCCCAAGTACTTGGCGTTGTAAACTTCTGTACCAATTGTCCTTCACTGTCATAAACCTTGGCTATGCCTTTATCTTCCATATACAAGGTATTGTTCGGAGAGCTCTCATCACCAATAATGATCAAATGCTTACAATCTGGACCTCTTTTTCCTTTCAAAGCGATAGGATTACTATAGATGACTTTACATCCTGTATTGTCCTTTACCTCCAAAGTATAAGCGCTTTCATATAGATTGGTAAATGTAGTACCACTAGGAAAACTCATCCCACTAAGTTCGTTACCCGTCAATTTATAAGTATAAGGCTTTACCCCACCAGAAACATTGCTTACATCCAAGGTAACAGAACCTCCCATGTTGCAATCATAGTCGGTAGTAGTATAACTCAATTTAGAAAGATCAACACATGGCACAACCTTTAATGTGATTTCTTTACTTTCAAGCACTAATAAGGGAGCCAAACTATTGCGAACTTGACAAGTATAGGTACCAGAATCAGATAGTTGTACTGATTGAATTAAAAGCGTATCGGTTGATGTAGTTCCTAGCCATTGACCATTTCTATACCAAGTATATTGATTTCCTGATACGTCATTATCTACACCTAATACCAAACTACAAGCTTGTCTTTCTTTAGCCAAAAGTACCTGCACATTTCCAACCATGGCTTGAGGCGCATATTTAACATTTGTAATAGATGTATTTTGAGCTATGGGTAATATATCTTTGAATGTCAGTCGGTTATTTTGAACAAACAAAGTGTCCAAATTAGCATAGGTACTGAAATCTGGAAGAGAATCCAATTGATTAGAAGAGATCTTTAGTATCTTTAAAGTGGCCTTACTTGAAGACAAATCAGGAAATCTTGAGATCAAATTGTTATTGAGGTCAACCAATGACAACTGATTATTATTGGTAAAATCAGGCACATGACTGATGTTGTTATTGCCCAATTGCAATTGACTCAGACTTTTCATGGTACTTACATCTGGCATCGTATTCAATTGGCAGCTGTATAACCTTAAGGTTGTCAACTTACTCAGTGGTTTTAAATCTGGCAAGGTGCCCAAAGGATTGTTACCTGCCGTCAATTGGGTAAGTTGCGTCAATTTGCTCAAACCTGGAATCGTCTTAAGATTGTTATATTGACACATGAGCATCTGCAGTTTGCTCAAGTTTGAAAGATCTGGAATCGAATCCAGTTGATTACTATACAGATATAAAGTTTGAAGATTTACCAGTTTATCTATGCCTTTGATATCCCGAAGTAAATTATTACCACAATCCAAATAAGTAAGTGGCACATTGTTTTTCAGATCAATCATTGGGCCAATTTGGTTATTACCACAACTCAAATATGTAAGCTTTGACAACGATGACAGATCTGGCAATTTGCTAATTTTGTTATGATAACAATATAAAGAGACCAAATTAGGAAACTTAGCTATACTGTCTATGTTTGAAATTTCATTTTCATGACAAATCAATGAAACCAAAGCTGTGAATTTCCATGCACCAGTTAGGTCTTTAACTTTAGAAACAGAACAATTAAGGAAACCAGCATAAGTAGCGGCAGATGCATCCACAATATAGTCATTGGCATCCAAATACATGTAATAACTTTGTTTGAGTACTTTCCTGAGATTTGTATCTGGCACAAAGGTCTTTTGGGCAAATCCTATATTTACCAAGAAAACCAAAAGTACAATATGTAAACTATTTCTTCTCATTACTAATAGGTTATAGTAACCCTTCCATGTGCTACCACCCCATCACTATACTTAATGTTGTAAATATATACATTGGGAACGAGCAAAACACCTGAGTTATCTACTCCAGTCCAATTAATTTTTTCTGAAATTCCGAATGTATGGTAATATACCCTAGTGCCATTTTCATTAAAAATGGATATCTCTCCATGCTTCTCCGGATCGCTAGGTACTTCCCAAACTTTCTCTTGAGGATTGAATATATGTTCTGCTATTTGTATACATGTCTTATCCTGCAAAGAAAAATCCTTATATACAAGCACTGTACATCCATCTGCATCTTTGATGCTGATATCATATTTACCTCCACCTAGTCCCAAGAATAAGTTCGTCTTTTGAAAATGAACACCATCTATAGAATACTCATAAGGTGCCTTACCCCCTTTGGGCTGTTTGATCTGAAGCTGACCTTCATTTTCTCCTTTGCAAGGTCTCTCTGAATCTATGAAAGCCTTTATATGAAGATCTTTACATGGATTTTCTGGCTCATTTTTCACCTCAAGCTCATGTTTAACTGAAGGTTGCGCTACTACAGCTTCGGATGCATTTGGCTTATGAGGCTCAACAATCGCTTGAGTTTCTTTGGTTTCTTCTTTTTGAGTTTTGGCTTCTGGCTCAGACTTATTTTCTTGTGAATTTACTTCAACCTGTTTATCTATCTTTTTAAGTTCAACAGTGCCTGCTAATCGAGGCGAAACTAAAGGTTTGTTTTCTTTTGCTACAATGGTAGTTTTCGGTGCTTGGTTTTGAGTATTCTGAGCAATAGTGTCAGTGGTATCATTTTTATGGACATATAAATAAACAGCAATAGCGATCAATGACACAGGCACCGCCAAATATAGTTTATTCCACTTTTTGGAATTTTGATCAATGAATTTCTGCTTGTGATCAGCCAGTTTCTGCCCCACCTCCATCAACCTATGGTCAACTACTGTTTTTTGCATGAGTCTAATGAGTTCCACCTCATCAGCAAGCTCTTGATTTTCAAGCAGTCGACTTACAAATGGATGATCTTTGGGTAAAGTACCTTCCAAATATTGATCTATAAGTTCATATGTATTTTCGTCTAAATTCAATTTCTTAAAAGGTCTATTAATTGTTTGTTTCCCCTAATCCTATCCGTCAATGACTTTTTACAACGATGACTTTTTACCTTTACTGCGTCTTCACTCATTCCCCCCAATTTTTCGGCAATCTCTTTTATCGACATCTTGTAATAATAAAACATCGTTAAAATCTCTGTACATTTATCACCCAATGAGTTAAAAAGCTGATCCATTGCTGTTTTCTTCTCTACATTAATGATGTGATCCAAAGCGGAAGAATCGGAAATTTCCTTTTCCACATTTTGTTCTCGATGCTGGGTACTTGCCCTCTTTTTCACCAAGTTAATCCATCTATGTTTGCACATGGTAAATAAAAAACCATGCACTGTATATTTTTCACTATCAAACTTACTGGCTATGATTAAACTATACATGGCCATAACCGAATCTTGAAAAACATCATATGCATCTTCCAAGCTTCCACTGTTATTGCAGATATGTTTTTTCACCTTTGGCAAAAGCGATCCATACAAGTATTCAAGAGCCTCATTGTCTCTCCCTTGTTTGATGGCTTGTAGTATTTCCGTGTCTGAAAGCTGATTCATTTTAACTACAACACTGATACAAAGCCATACTGTAAGAAGTTACATCAAAATATAAAAATTGTCAAAAAGAAAATAAAAAGTTTTAATTTGTGCTTCGTAATATACTGAATGAAATACTTGGGCATTATATATAGTTTCATATTTTTCTACTTTTTAAATCTAAAAGTGGAGGCCCAAATCGATCTATTCCCAAAGCACTTCAGTCAAGTTTTATTGGCCAAACAACTCCAGAATCCCGCTTTTGCTAATCTAAACCAATCTAACAATGTAATATTGGGCAATCGTTTTTATACAGGTTCTTTTAGCAAAATAAACAATTTCTATTTTCTGGGAAATATAAAACTCAACAGAAAAGACAGCATGACCTATGCTCAAAATATCGGAATAAAATTTATGAATGAAAAAGAAGGGGAATTTGTGGAAAGGTCCAAATACTACCTTAGTTATTCGATCCGAAGAAAAATTTTCTATGCCTATTGGCTTGGGCTGGGCATAGATCTGGGCAGAGCAGGGTATTTGTTCAAAGGTACCGACATCAGCACCGCTGGCTCAGATAGCAATTGGGATGGAAGTTTTGGTACCGTCCTCAACAACGACAATAATTATATAGGATTTGGGATCAACCAAGTATTCAACTCCATAGTACAACCCAAAAACTTAAGATTCAGATGGGGAAGATTCTATTCTTTATATGTAGAGAAAAGAATCCACATAGGTAATCATGAGATTTCGATTTATGGTCAAAACCAATTTATAAAAAGCCAAAAAAATGTCTTGGATGTAGGTACCAACCTTTGTATTTCTAAAATATTTTGTATCGGATCTAACCTATGGGTTGGCAGAAGCTTTGGTTTCTTGCTAGGTTTAAAAGACATCAATCTCAACGCACACCATATATCATTTTATATGAACTATAATACCAACATCCTCAAACAAAACACCACCAATGTTCAATCTTTTGAACTATCAGTCAATTATTGTTTCAAAAAAATCAATAACCCTGAAATAGAATAAAAAGGATTATTTCATTTTTCTCAAAATTTCTTGTCACCAAAACAATATCAGCTTTGTATAAAGTCTAATTTGAAAAATTAGGTAAAATTTAAACCCGAAAAACTCAATAGACATTGTTATGAGATTCATAATTGCAATATAAT
>CAMFLX010000172.1 GCA_945957555.1 uncultured Cytophagales bacterium | reverse complement strand
GAAAACTGGAAGGAGATAAAGACCTACGTAGAAAAAAGTATGGGCAGTGTTGAGAAATACATGAAAAAAAAGATGCCGGATGATTTGACGACTGTTAGTTTTCTCTTTTCACTGATTAAAATGAATTTTCAAACACAAAAGGATATAGAGGCCTATTTCGATCGTCAGGTTGATTATTTAAGATACCGCTTGGATCAGAAAATTACGATTGGTGACACAATGAAAGTGATTGGGAAAGAGGCGAATCCATTTAACAAAGGAGATACATTGGCCACTACGGTGAAATACGTCATTAAGAATCTAAATCCAAAAACACAGCAATGTGAGGTATGGGAAAAGATGGAAGTGGATTTTTCTGCTTTTAAGAAAATAATGAAAGATATGATGGCTGGAATGATGGGGGCGTTTGGGGCTGCTGACAGCACAAAGGTTGATCAACTCAATAAAATGGACGATTTTATAATCTACTCAGATGTCCAAAAGCTTACGCAATACAATTATGCCACTTCTTGGCCAGAAAGTTATGTCTCAAATTCTAAAGTAGTATTTAAAGTTCCCAATAAGAAAACTGAAAGCTTCAAAACTGTATCAGTTAAGCTGTGGTAACTATTCTTAGATAAATAATTTTTTATGGACCATCAACTCAAAACAGTACAGGTGTACAATGAATATGTAAACGAGTACCTCAACAAGTTCATGCACTTTGACCTGTATAACGATACCTTCGATGCATTCTTGAACCTACTTCCACAAGAAAGCAGTATTCTTGAACTTGGCTGTGGGCCAGGTAATGTGGTCAAATACTTTTTGGACAAAAGACCGGACCTTGATATTTGGGGGCTGGACTTGGCACCAGAGATGCTGAAGCAAGCAGAACTGCTTAATCCTAGGGCACGTTTTAGTTTGATGGACATTAGGAATGTAGGCCAGATTGCTGAAGTGTTTGATGCCGTGGTCGGCGCCTTTTGTTTGCCCTATCTGTCTTTTGATGATTTGGATTTGTTTTTCAAGAATCTGGGTACATTAACTAAAGATCAAGGGGTGATTTACCTCAGTTGTATGGAAGGTAGGGCAGAGCAGTCTGGTTTTGAAAAGACAAGCTTTACGGGTGATAGCGAGATTTACATCTATTACCACCAAAGGGATCAATTGGAAGCGAGACTTGCGTCCAATGGTTTTGTGATAGAACATTTTTATACGAAAGACTACCCTGAACTTGATGGAAGTGTGACTATTGACTTGATTTATATAGCGAGGAAAGTTTAGTTGGAGTTTAGAGGGCAGACTTTGGCCTAAAGAGTTTACTGGTTTTTAACGCTAAAAGCTTAAGGCAAAAAGCTTTGCGCAGATCGTAGAAATATTGATAGAAATTTACGTTCCTAAACCGAAAAGCGTGTTTGGTAAAGTTGCACGTTGATCATGTTTATAACTGTTTAATTTTGTGTTAAATGGTTTAATTTAAAGAATGTTAAGATACGATCTGGATAATTGACTATGAGAAATGATAGGAACAACTTAGCAAGTAATGATTTCAATTTCAGGATAAGGTTTTGATGATGCACTGAAATTGGGTGGTCATTTGTAAATAGCAAAAGTTCCAGCTCGTGAGTTGGAACTTTTATTTGTAAGCCTTTTTCTCGTATTTATAAAAAATCCACATCAATATTGATAAAGCTTGATTTTTTGAGTTTCAAAACTTCATCACATTTGTTTTGAACTATGTTTTTAATCTTGCTCATGTCTACATGGCCACGTTCTATTTTCAGCAGAATCTCTTGTAGATAATATTCCCTGATTCGGTCGATTCCTGGAGCTGCTGGCCCATGCACACGTTGCGATCCCAGACTCCTAAGGAGCTCTTCACCCAATATTCTGGCGGTATCGTGGCAGAGTTCTTTATCCTTGTTTTTGACGGTGAGTTTGATTACCCTTGTAAAAGGTGGATACATGAAGCGTTCGCGCTCTAAGATTTCCTGTGCATAGAATTCACTGTATTCCTGAGCCTCTAAGTGCTTCAGAAATGGATGGTTGAGGTTGTGGCTTTGAATAATCACTTGACCTTTCTTTACCCTACGTCCGGACCTGCCGCTCGCTTGCGTGACGAGGTGGAAGGTTCTTTCAAAAGCGCGAAAATCAGGAAAGTACAACATCTTGTCTACGTCTATGACGCCCACAAGCGTTACATGTTCAAAGTCTAGGCCTTTGGTAACCATTTGTGTGCCTACGAGGATGTCTATATGGCCAGCAGCAAACTCTTCTATGATTTGCTGAAAGGCATATTTGCTTCTGGTAGTCTCCAAGTCCATACGCTTGACTCGTGCGTCGGGGAGCATGAGCTTCAATTCGTCTTCAATCATCTCTGTACCAAAGCCAATAGTCTTAAGTTTGGTAGAGCCACAGGCAAAACAGGTACTAGATGCTTGCTGAAAATGCCCACAATAGTGGCAGCTCAGTTTGTTTTTGTATTGGTGGTAGGTGAGGCTCACGTTGCAATGTGGGCATGAAGGTGTCCATCCGCAGTTTTCGCAAGTTACCAATGGTGCAAAGCCCCTTCTGTTTAAAAATAGGATACTTTGTTCCCTTTTTTCAAAACGATCCTTCATGGCCAAGAACAAAGTCTCGCTGATTGGGGTCGAATTTTGGTTTTTGGGAGAGTAAACGATCTTTGAAAACAGGATCTCGGGCAACTGAGCCCCTCCATAGCGCTCTGATAAGGTCACCAGACCGAACTTTCCTTCCTTGGCCAGCCAATAGGTTTCCACTGAAGGCGTTGCGGAACCCAGTAAGGTTTTGGCAAAATGCAATTTGGCCAAAAAGAGCGCACTTTCCCTCGCATGATAGCGAGGTGAAGGATCCTGTTGCTTGTAGGAAGTCTCATGTTCTTCATCGATGACAATGAGTCCGAGGTTCTGAAAGGGCAGAAATATCGAAGATCGAGCACCCACAATCACTTGGAACCGCCCTTCCAAAAGGCCTGTCCATACTTCGACTCTTTCGTTTTCTGAGAATTTGGAGTGATACACCCCAAGTTTGTCCCCGAAACAAACACGAAGACGTTCCACAATTTGGGTGGTCAGTGCAATCTCAGGAAGAAGATATAAAACCTGAGATTCGTTTTGCAAAAACTTCTCAATGAGGTTAATATAGATCTCAGTTTTACCACTACCCGTGATTCCGTAGAGTAACACCGTGTCTTGGCTTTGAAACTGCTCCTTGATGGACTCGTAGGCGGTGTTTTGGGCACTACTGAGCTCGGGAATTCCCAACATATTTGCCGTCTCAGAAAGTTTGATCCTGTAAACCTCCTCTTCAAACTCTACAAATACCTGGTTTTTGAGCATGGTACTTACCGCCGAAGCGCTGATCTTGTTGAGTTCCGTTTTAGAGAAGCCCGTCTCATTGTGTCTGGCATCTTGCATCACAGGCACTTCAGAAATGTAACTAAGTAATACATTCGCTTGGGCAGTTTTATTTTGCAGTTCGTTTAAGAGCTGATTGAGCTTGGCTTTGTCAAGATAGCGCTCATGTAGCTTGAGTTTCGTGATGGTCTTGGCCTTGTATTTTTGTTTGATTTCCTCTTCGATCCCGATCACATTTTTTTGCAGCAGCGACTTGATCGTTTTGTGCACCTTGGTATCTGTAATCTGTTTGGACAGATCGGTATAGCTCAACAAAGGGTTTGATTTTAGGATATCCACGATCTCCTGTTCGGTGTCTGACAGTTCAATATCCAGGTTGGAGTAATCTTGGATCAGGAATACATTGCTTTCGCTACTCAGTTTCATAGCAGTGGGGAGGGCCACATTCAATATGTCTCCCTCGGCGCACATATAGTAGGTAGCCAACTGTTTGAAGAACTTGAGTTGCAGATCTGTTACTATGGGTTCCGCATCTATGATCTCCAATAGCGATTTTGCCTGATATTCCTTGGGCGCCTGATCGTGAATAGCCGTGATCACCCCCGTGTATACCTTCTTGGCGCCAAATTGAATCACAGCTCTTTTCCCTACACTGGCGTCTTGTTCCAAACTTCTGGGTACGCGGTAGGTAAACGTTCCCTTTAAAGGAAGCGGGAGTAATATTTCTGCAAAAAGAGCGAGTACTGTTTCGCTATCTTCAAAAAGTGACTGCAATGTGTTTAGTTAAGAGAAAATGTAGTGTATAGTGGCAAATTGATGTTGTTGAACATGAGCTCATGTATGGTGTAATCAAAGTAGGGGAAGAGCGGCATGCTTTTGATAATGCTCTTGGCATCGTTTTTATTGCGAGCACTTACCACGATCCACAGTTTGAGGCGGTCCATGGTGAGTGTGTATGAAATGATATTGCCAGATTGCATGTGTAGCGATACGCTTTCTATTTGCAAAGGAATCTTTGACTGAAAATCATCAGTAAGCTCCTTCGGTAAACTTATATCTATCATGTAATTGCCCATTGCTGTATTGTTTTTGTGTTTCCTAGCTAGGTTTTTCGTTTCCCCACCCACCTGAACAGATCGTCTACGGTTGGTGTTCGTTATTGTTTTTCTCGTACTACCAAAGAGTTGTTGAACACTGCAACTATTTCAACTTTACTGCCTTTGGAAATAAAATCGCCCTTCGTTACTGCATCATACACTTCGCCACCTAGTTCTATTTTTCCGCTAGGTCTTAGGTCTGTATGTGCTATGCCCGTTTGCTGGAGTAAATGTGTATGTGAAACAATGCTGTTTTCGATATGGTTCAGTTTTGTATTCGTAGTCATGGTTTCTGTTAGTGCTACTTTTCTGAAAAACTTGTTATTGAGTACTTTAGAGGAAAAGGCAAAGAACAAGCCTACTAAAATCAACAAGCAGAGGAAAAGTGTAAGTGCTACCGTACTCAACATAGAGCCTGATACTAATTCGAAGTTAAAGTAATCGTTGTTGAGCATCATCATACCCAAAGAGCCAAATACAGCCACGATTCCCAAAATCCCGATGACGCCAAAGCCTGGGATCACAAAGATCTCTAAGAGTAGCAAGATGATACCTGCCACCATTAATAAGATTTCCCAGTTTTGTATAAGGCCAGCATTGTACCTAGGCAGAAAGAACAGTACCCCCAATAAAACGATGATGATGCTGGGAATGCCCGATGGGGAGCCCAATTCCATAAAGAAAGCTCCCAAGATGATAAAGATGATGATAGCTGTTACGATTTCGTTCATAAGAAAATTAAAGATGCCGTCAGTTGCACTGGGTTCATAACGAATAATTTGAGGATTAGTAACATGGTTGTGTACGAATATGTCTGAATAACTGTTTACCTCTTTTTCACAAAACCCATATTTGAGCGCTTCATGTGTGGTCAAGGTAAGTACTTGTCCTCTTTTTTTAATGGTGGAGTCCAGTACTACATTAGGATCTACCATAGCTTCTGCCAAGCTCGTATCTCTATGGTTGGTTTCTGCTACAGAGCGCATTTTAGAGCGCATGTACGATTGGTATTTGTCGGGTAGTGCCATGCCATCGGTACCGTTAACCACAGTGGCAGCACCTATGCTTGCACCTGGTGCCATATAGATACTGTCGCAAGACAAAGACAGCAAAGCTCCCGCTGAAGCCGCGTTGTCGTTAATATACACCCATACTGGCTTAGGGTAGTTCAATAGCAAAGTTTTAATTTTATCAGCTTCATCTAGGAGGCCTCCATAGGTATTCATGTCTACCAAGATGTAATCGGCTTTCTTTTCAGTAGCTGCTTCCAAAGCTTTAGTTACTGTGCGGGTCATGCTAAAGTCTATCTCATCTTTGATGTCCACCACAAATACTTTTTTTTGTGCAAACAAACTATTGGCGATCAAAAGGATAAACAAGATTTTAAATGAATTCATAGTTGCTTTGATTAGTAATGTATTACTAAATAATTAATTTTGTAAATATAGTGTCATTGGTGGACAGAGACAAAACCTTCAAGGTATTAATTTGTTTTAAAAATGGCCTCTTATATTCTTTCATTTCCTCATAGGTTTGAATCACAGAATATAGCCCTTCAGTAAATACGTCATTCGTCAATTATATAATTTTTTTAATGGGGATATCCTCTTTTTTGTTTGAATACCCAATCTGGAAAATTCATGTAGATGGTGCTCTAGATACGATTGTCGTAGAAACTAGGGAGGTGATACAGCGCAAGATTCAATTACACCAATTAGACATTTCAACCGGTGGCGCTACCTTGTTGCCCGCTTATGATGTATTACAGAATTGGTGGTGCGCAATGGAAGTACTCTGTGGCGATTTCTTACTCTTTAGTGAAAACGAAGACCCAAATTTACCCAAGCCCACACTTTTGAAGGGGTATCGCAAACAAGAAGCGAACTGTTCTTGGGAACTAAGAGATTGGATCTTACAAAAGGTTTTTCAAGAGGGGTTTGTAGCTGTAGGGAAAGACGGAAAGCAGGGGGGCTTTGGCTATGATGGAAAACCAAAAGATGTTCAGTATTTTACTGGGTTTAAGACTTCGGTACACAATGGAGCAATCTGCACCAAAGAAAACGGAATCTTCAAAGATTTCATACAGTTTTTGAGTCAGAAGGGGCAGCCGATCCCACATCAAGTGATTGAATATTACGAAACGCCACATTTTTTGATCATGGCGTATGGCTATCTACAAGGTCAAAAGCTCATGTACAAGCTTTTGATTTTTAACGATGCCGAAGAAAAAGTATTGGATGAACAGGTTTTTAAAAATAATAGAGGGCTAATTGAGTCCTGTTTTTTTATTTTTGGAAAATCGGTTCTATTTTTGGATAATGATTATTGCTTGAAAGGTTATGAAATTGCTTAGACTTATCATTTATATTACTTTGGCAAACTCTTGGCTTGCTATTGCGCTTCCTTCCGACAGCATAGGTGTGGAAAAAAAGAACGGTAAAAACTACGTAAAGCATAAAGTAGAATCGGGAGAAACGTTGTATCGTCTTTCCAAAAGATATGGTGCTAGTGTGGACGATATCAAAGCCGAAAATCCAGACGTTGAAAAGGGCTTCAAGGAAGGTATGACACTCTTGATCCCTTATGCGAAAAAATCAGGGGCTGCTAGCAAACCTACAGAGCCTGTAAAGACCACGGAATCGAGCAAGCTCACAGAAAAACCAGTTTCTAAGCCATCTGGAGATGCCAAAACGCATACGGTTGAAAATGGTCAAGGCTTGTATGCGATATCTAAGTTATATAAAGTGAGTGTGGAGGATATTAAGAAGTGGAATAACCTAAGTTCAAACGACGTAAAAGTAGGTCAGGTGCTGGTAGTAAGTGCTTCATCTGCAGAATCTAAGCTCAATACTGGGAATAATGTCTCTACAAATACCACTGGTGCAACAAACAAACAAGACGATGCACCCACAATTACTAAAAGTGTAACTACAAATAGGGTAGTAGCCACAACAACAGGGCCCAATCCCGTGAATAGAAAGATTTTAGATACGCTCAGGGTCGTGGCTTTTAAAAAGAACGATGGGCCTTCGCAAAAAAACTTCCATAACGGTGCTGCTATGGTCTCTACAGACCCTAGCAATGCAGACAAATTTGAAGCATATTACGATAACGTACCTGTTGGTAGCTTTATCAACGTAAAGAGCTTGTTTAATGAGGAAAAAGTATTTTTAAAGGTTGTAGGGAAACTGCCAAAACAAGCGGATCCTAAGATCATTTTGTCCATTACCCCAAGAGCACTGGAACGTTTGCAATGTACGGATGCTAAGTTGGCAGTAGAGGTTTCGTACATAGCACCATAATTTTTTATACTTTGAGATTAGCAGTTGTTGACATAGGATCCAATGCGATTAGATGCCAGATCACTAAGATTTTGAGGCACAGTAATCAAGTCAATTTTAAAAAAGTAGAATACATTCGGTATCCGATCCGTTTTGGGGAAGATGTGTTTAAGCTTAATGAGATTGGAAAGGTAAAGGAAGCGAAATTTTACAAGCTCATGCAGGCCTTGAAGCTGCTGTTTGATGTATACGATGTGGACGATTACATGATTTGTGCTACTTCTGCCATGAGGGAGTCTCGCAACGGTAGGGAGATTGCCAACAACGTAGAAAAGAACATTGGTTTACACATCGACATCATAGACGGTGAAACCGAGGCAGAGTACATTAACAAAGTAGTGTACAGTAGCTTGGACGAAAAGAACTACTTGCATATAGATGTGGGTGGGGGTAGTACAGAGATCAACTTTTATGTAAACAAAGTGAATCTGATATCCAACTCGTTTCAAGTGGGTTCGGTACGTAGGCTTAACAATGCCGATACCCCAGAAATGTGGGCCGAAATGCAAAATTGGTTGACACACAACATACCAACCGATGTGGGGCCTATTACGGCTATAGGTACCGGTGGTAACATAGACAAGATCTACAGCTTGAGCAAGACCAAGTCAAAAACAAGGGAGATTTCGCGCTTTGCGATAGAAAGGACGATTAATTTCGTAAAGAAATATTCCTTTGAAGAGCGTATCAATATACTGATGTTAAACCCTGATAGGGCAGACGTAATCGTACCTGCATCTGAGATTTACCTCAGTGCAATGAAATGGGGTCATGCAACTAAGATGGTCGTGCCCGATGTGGCGCTTAAAGACGGGATGATTCAGATCCTGTTTCAGAAGCATTTTCCAGATTCGGAAGATGTGACTAAAAATATTATTACCAGTTATTAATTCCCCCAATGTTTTTTGAAATAGCTCTTTCCCAAATCCATGGCATCGGTAATGCACTTACCAAGAACCTCATCAGTTATTGTGGTTCTGCCGAAAACGTATTCAAAGAAAACAAGGCCAAACTGGTTTCTATTCCTAATATAGGAGAGTCCATAGCCGATAAGATTCTTAATCATAAGGAGGCTTTCAATAAAGCGGAGAAGATCATTCAGAAATGTGAAAAAGAGGACGTAAAGGTTCTTTTTTATACGTTTCCAGATTTTCCCACTCGCTTAAAACACCTCTACGATGCACCCGTTCTTTTGTATTACAAAGGCAACGCAAATCTCAATGCCAACAAATCCATAGCCATAGTAGGTACAAGGCAAAATACCAGCTACGGTAAAGAGATGACAGAAAATATTGTAATGGCCCTTACGCCATACAATCCCGTCATAGTGAGTGGTCTGGCCTACGGCGTTGATATCATAGCACATAAGATCGCCATCCGCAATAATTTGCAAACGGTGGCTTGTATGGCCAGCGGTATTGATATCATTTACCCAGCTACACACAAGAAAACTGCACAAATGATGCTTGTAAACGGTGGTTTGATCACCGAGTACCCCCCAGGCACGAAGCCCGATTCACCACACTTTCCTGAAAGGAACAGAATCATCGCTGCACTAACAGATCTCACCATAGTGGTGGAGGCAGCTGCCAAGGGAGGTGCGCTTATTACGGCAGAGTTTGCCAATAGCTATAACAGAGAAGTGCTTGCGGTACCTGGTAAGGTGGGAGACAACTATTCTGAAGGCTGTAACATGCTGATCAAGAAAAATAAGGCGCATATTTATACTTCACCCAAAGATATTGTGGAGCTCATGAACTGGGATATGAATACGGACGACAAGGTGAACAAAAATATGTTGCGCCAGATTCAGCTACCGATGATGAATGAGAAAGAAAGGACCATATTTGAGCTGCTTTCCAGAGAAAAAGAGCTCATGATAGACGACATCAGTTGGAAGTCACAGATTCCCATCAATGAAACCGCTACCATTTTGCTGAATCTGGAGTTTATGGGCATCATACGTCCACAACCAGGCAAGCGCTATAAGATCGGTGTGTAAAGACGCCCAACCGCGGCAGTCCATTTTCAGATAAACTTATTCAAAAGACATAAAAATGACCTGCGAGTCGCTGGTCAGCAGGCTGAGGCTTTCTACGATTTGGTGGTAAGCCTCTTTTTGTTCCATGGCATATTCAAGATCACTGTTTTCCGACAGTTTGATATTGAATTGTTGCAGTTCGCCAAGGTCAATGTTCATTTTAAGGAGTTGGCCGAGGTATTGTTTCTTGTGTTGATAAGTAAGCACATAGTAAAATCCCTTTCGGTTTTTGGTGATTGCTTTGAGTTCTGTTTCATATGGGTTGTGGAGCAGATCAATTCTCTTTTGCTCCTTCAAAAACTCCAATAGATCCAGATAGGCGTAGCCATCATAGTCTTCATCCTTCAGCAAGGGCTCTGTGATTTTGTCGAGTGTTGGAATAAAGTCATCAGGTCCCTTCCAAACCAAAAATCTTTTTGTTTTGGAATAAGTCACCAACTCAGGTAAGTTTGAGGTTTGAATGAGCCTGAAATCAGCATATACCGCCATTGTGTCTTGTAATTAGTCGTCGCAAGGATCATGCGATCAATTGCGATGTTTAAATGTTGGATAAATATTTGTCTATCAGTCTATTTAATCTTTTGTTCCAATATACGATTCCGTAGCAAGAATAAAGTATACAAATGTACGCCTTATCTCACTGATATAATATGATAAAGATCATTTTGTTGAGGGGGATTGCTACCTACCATGGTGATGTATGAAAATGGCTGTAGTACTATCCCTTTTCCCTGATCGGGATCCAGATTTCCTCTTCCGAATCAGGGTCGTTGTTTTTGTATTTGCTGCCTAGTACTTCAAACTGTGGTCTGTGGTCTAGTACGTAGCCCGATTGTGGCAGCCAAGTGCCAAATATGTAGGGGAATATAAGTTCTGGTGTATTAGAGCTCCCTTTGTATAAGAATACGGCATATAGGCCGCCGTCCAGTTTCAGCATGCTCATGCTTTCGGGTATTTGGGTGATTTCGGAGACCGCTACGGCTGCCCATTTCACAAACTGTGCCTCGATATTGAAGTTTTTGGGGTCTGGCATTTGCTCGTAGCACTGCACACTGTAAAGATCTTTGCCTATTTGATGTGGTATATCCTTTCTATGAGGCATAAAACTTTGCCATAGTTCTGCGGTCCTCTTCTTGGCGAGGCTCATCTGCAAGGTTTGGCCAATGAGAAGCGT
>CAMFLX010000171.1 GCA_945957555.1 uncultured Cytophagales bacterium | reverse complement strand
GGTTAAGATTTGCCAATTGTGTTTGAATGCCGAGTCATAAATGGCTATCACTTTTTTGTCATCGGCTATGGCCGCATAACCCTTGTAATCTGGCTTCTCACCAGCAGGTGGCAACAAATAGGGAATGGTGCGCCAAGCGGTTCTTCCCTGCGGCGATCCGTCTAGGGTTAGTTTCATACCGGCTATTCTGTAATGCTGATGATAATTGGCAGAGTTCCATTTGGTATTCATTAATTGGGGCCAGGCATAGTCTACATAAGAGACCACATCAATTTTGAAAAAATTAGATGCGGCCAATTGCGCCATCGGGTCTACCGGACCCATTAAGCGGCCATCCTGTGCAGTAGTATAACCATAACTCATGGCCATGTTCTGGCCAGTGTTCATGAATTTAAGAAAGCTTTCTTTGGTTAATGGATTAATGGCTTTGCTAAAATAGGGAATGGCGGCAAGCTCTTCCAACACCCCATTGGGTTCCTGTGAATTGGGCATTCTTCTGATCACCCCTCCTGCAGGATTTTTTGACTTGGCGGTAATACCCAAGAGTTCCAATCCTTTGGTATTCACCGTGCAAAAATGTCCGGAGATATGTACAATCATAACGGGAACCGTGGTGGATACCTGATCCAATTCTTCTTTGGTGGGGTGACGTTTTTCTTCCAACACTGATTCATCATAACCCAGTCCAAAGATCCATCCGGTTAAGGCAATATTTTCTGGACTTGCCCATTCTTTCAGGGTCTTAATCAGGTCTGGTATATTTTTTACACCCGCATCTGGGGGTGGCAAAATCTGCGCCCCTGCTGCTTGTGCGGCAAATCCACTAAAATGCGCGTGCCCATCAATAAAACCCGGAACCATGGTTTTACCTGCCAGGTCAACCATGGTGGTGCTGTCTCCCTGCATCTTTTCCGCCTCAGCCTTGGAACCCACAAAAATGATCTTTCCGTCTTTGATGGCAATGGCTTCTGCATAGCTGGCATCATTGCCCTCCATGGTTACAATATCTCCATTATAATAAATGCTATCTGCTTGTTCAGCAGGATTGGTCTTTTTCTCTTGGCAGCCTAGGCTGAACAATAAACAGGCAAGAATAGAACTGAATAAGATGTTCTTTTTCATGGTGTGGTTTAGGGTTAGTGCTATATAAATAAATATACAATTCAATTGAATGAGTTGACAACTATCCCAAAACAAAAAACCCCAACAAATGTTGAGGTTCTGTGGTGTGGGCCGGGATCGAACCGGCGACACAAGGATTTTCAGTCCTTTGCTCTACCGACTGAGCTACCGCACCAGCAAGGGTTTCACGAATTGGCAGCGTAACTGCGTCAGCAGATGCGTCAGTCAACCACGTAAAACATGCACACAGAACCTGAAATCGTTGCACCACTTGTTACAAACACAAGAGCCTACGTCAAAGTTTATATAGATGGCGTTCGCCACAGGTTCTACAACGGTAGCTGTATTGGTTTGAACCTACACCCCAACAGATGCAAAACTCTCAAAGAGAGGGATCGTGCTCTATCTAAGCTCTGTTTTTCACTTCGGAAGAAACTAGAGGCGGGATGGACGCCTGCAGAAACTCAGAAAACAAAAGTATATGCTGACTCACACGCAGGGGTGGTCATCGCTAAAGCTATTGAAGAGATGAAATCACAAGACTTGAGCGCCCTTTACAAACGTGATGTGAGTCAGGTAGGTGCTACCTTTACCCTATATATTACAGCAATCGGTCTTGTGAGAGAACCTATTGAAGAGATTACACCGTACGTTATTGAGGACTTCTTGCACCAATTCAACAGCTCAGCCACAAACTACATGAACAAACGGAGAACCTTGGGGGGAATATTCTCTAGGCTTGTACGAAACGGGGTAATTTCAACAAACCCGGTGAGTAAAACAACGCGCCAAAAAGAGAAATCTTTGTTACACGAGGCGTTTACCCACGAGACATTAAAAGCCGTGTTACAACATCTTGAGAAGGAACACCCTTGCTTGTATTTGTGCGCTTTGGTTATGTACGGCTGCTTGTTGCGCCCCCACCAAGAGATACGCATGTTAACCCGGAAGCATCTGAATGAAGACTGTACCAAAATCACACTAAGCGGGGACAGCAACAAAAGTGGGAGAGTTAGAACAGTGTTCGTTCCAGAATACGTTAGGTCTGAACTCCTGAAAAGGGGTATACCACAATTCAAGGATAGCTGGAATATATTCACCAAATCAGACGTTCCTTACAATGAATCATACTTCAACACTGCATGGAGTAGGGTGAAGGAGGCGTTGGTCAAGGCGGGGGTGATTAGCAACGAACAAACACTGTATTCGTTCAGACACACCGCTGCTATCAATGTATATATGAAGACCAAAGACCTCTATAAGGTACAGCAGGCAATGGGTCACAGTTCAATGACCGTTACCCTTACATACATGCGGAGCCTTGGGCTAATGAACGCGGTTTCTCTTGATGACGCGCCAGAACTATAGTGTACAGACGGACAAAAAGGGTGAAAACACTCTGGAAAATCAGGTGTTTCTACTCTGGTTCGGATTACAAAGTGGATATACCTTAGCAGAAAACTGACCTCATGGACTTCAAGGCGGTACCTATTAGTTTTATGCACAACGGCGAGATGGTGGAGGGTGTGCTTAATGGGACTTGGTTTGATTGGGAGTTCTCTTCGCAGTCACACGTGTTTCTGGCGCAATTTCCTAACGGGATATTGAACAGAACCATTCATCTAAAAGGACACGAAGACCCACGTAGTGGAATTGTAGAATCAGCACTTAGCGCACTTGACACCGCTGTTCAATTTCACTTCTAGAAACTGTCCTAGTAAGATTCCAAACTAGATGAACCGAACAAGCAAGTTTAGTTTGAAGTAAAGTCGGCCGTTATCCTCATATATCGCTCCAAATTCGTGCCTTGAGCTACTTGGTGTATCAAGCCTAGTGTTCGCATAGAGATAGTCCTCAAACTTATTCCGGTTGTAGATGTGATAACACAGAACATCACCGTCTCTTTTTACTACTAGGTATCCGCCAGTCGCATCATAAACTCCATTCCAAACCTTTGCTGGTGTCATACCTAGAGCGACATCTGTTAGAAATCGCTTGATTTTATACTCGTAGAACTGGTGTGCGTTTGATGTGTCGTACCCTAATGGATTTTGTTCAACAGCGTAAGCCACAAGAGCCTTGATAGAGTTAAGGGTAGTGGTATAATACGCCTCAATAATGAACCCCAGAATGTTTGGCAGGAAGCTATCAATTAGAACCAGGTTATTCTTGAAAACATCACTTTCCACAGATCTATATGCAAACGCTCCACCATCCGATTTTATGGCCACTATTCGGTCCTTGATTTTTTTGGAAGACTCAATCGAGTTTATTTCGTAGACTCGTTCTTGTGGAGGATAGAAGGACTCCAGCTCATAAATAAAGTTCGTGGCTTTACCAGAATTGAGCAGGGTTGAAGGATTTCCTAGTTGAGACTTGATACTAAAGCCAAGCTCGGTCTGTTGGTTAATGAACGTGTCATGTATAACAATCCTTATGTCTGACTTTGAAGATGACTTGGCCTTAATTGAGTGGCAGTTCACTTGATTCATAAAAGCCTCTATTTCTGGCAGACTAAAAGCGCCATCGCGTCCCCGCATGTCTTCTAACATCTCCGCTGCCTTCTCTTGAAAATCTGAAACAGGCTTTCTTAAAACCTCAACCCCACCTGAAATAATCACGAGGTCGCCTTCCAGTTCATACTCATAGTTTCCACCACTTTCAGTCCTGATGATTTTCACTATTGGATAAAACAAATGCTCGATTCTGTTTAAATCTGGGTCTCCTCCAAACAGCACTTTGTCCCCAAGCAGCTTTAGCAAGGCATATATCTCGCTCCACTCCCCCTTGTTTCCTGTCAACATAGTTATGGTATTAGCTTTTCAATGATATTAGCGGCAGTTGCTTGAATTGCTGGGACTGCTACTGAGTTTCCAAACTGCTTGTAAGCTGAGGCGTCAGCAACAGGTATAACATAAGTATCTGGAAACCCTTGTAGCCGTGCCCATTCACGGGGGGTCATTTTCCTTATTCCTTCTCTATTAACATCGCCCTTGATGTGGGTTGTTGGTGTGAAATCTTTTATCCGGTGGTCTAGTACTAAGTTTCTCTCTCTTCCCATGCCTCCAACAACAATCGCATTTGCTATACCGTCATCTGGGATTATCTCATAGCCGAAACCATTTCCCTTGCCTGCGTGTCTTTTTTTGTGATTTACTAGTGTCTCTACATATCGGGTCGACAGGTAATACTTTGTTGGTACCACCTTTCTTTCCTTCACAGAACTAAATAGCACCTTTCTACCTATTGGTTCAGGATATTCAAAATCGTCAACCCCCAAGTCACCACGGAATGCAACGATATAAATTCTCTCTCGGTTCTGTGGTACACCAAAGTCCTTAGCATTTATTATCTGGGGTTCTGGTACATAGTAACCTAGATTTGTTCGCAATGTATTCAAGATAGTATCAAGTGTCGCACCTCTATTATGATTACGCAGCCCTTTGACATTCTCAAGAAAGACCGCTTTCGGACGCTTACGCCGTATTATTTCCGCAACATCAAAAAACAAAGTTCCTCTTGTATCTTCAAAGCCCCCACGTTTACCAGCAATTGAAAATGCTTGACATGGAAACCCAGCACACAATACATCAAAATCATCCGGAATGAACGCCTTGGTAGTTTCGCTGGTAATGTCTCCAAACGGCATCTCGCCAAAGTTGGCAAGGTATGTTTTCTGAGCTGCTTTGTCCCACTCACTTGTAAATACACATTTGCCACCTAGGTTCTGCATTGCTTGCCTGAAACCGCCTATCCCTGCAAACAGGTCGATAAATTTGAACAATGGAACTTCGGGAGAGGGGAAGGGTACTGTTAATACTTCAGCACTCAAATCAGCAAGAACTTTTTTCTCTGTTACTTTGGGTACACCCTGACCCTTAAGATAGGTGACTAATTCCTTGACGTATAACTTTGCTTCACTCTCAAAGTGCTGTCCAGCAGCCTCTCCTCTGTTCTGTAAATAGTGGGTCAATACCGCTTTATATGGGGTCGTGGTGTCTCCCGCTAAGAAATTTTTGTCATCAAATACGTTCAGATTAATCGTGGTCATATAGTCCGTCATAGCTTACAAGCTGCAAGTACGGAATTTTTTCGCATCTGGCTTTTCCTAAGTTCCCACACGACAACATGGCAACTATCAATCAACTGACACAGTTATCAAGAAGTACAGTGTCGTCCTCAATAAAGACCTAATCCATCACGCGGTTATACGGCATATATGGTACAGATGACCTAGGGGTTTTTGAAATACTGACCTGTTACGCAGCTCACCTACCCTTAGTGGGTACAAATGACGTCACAAGTAACCACTATTCAAGGGCTTAGGCTCACGTATCTCATTGCTAATAAGCTCGCAGGTTCACAACCAAATTGCAGTAATGCTCACCTGCTTCACGATCTCAAATATGAAATCATTCTAGATTCACAACACACCTATTTACTTTCGCCGTTTTCTTGATACTCCGTTGTTGTTAGACCGAATCACATTATACACTACCCAGCCGAATAAAAAGACAAGTGCAGCTTTGATATACCCTTGCAGGGATGAGCCATTGACACTTTTTTCACTGACCACCAAGTTGGGGTTTCCCCAAAACACTTTCTTGTTTTCAACATCCATAAGAACAGCGTACTGTAGTTCTTCTTGCGTGGGCTCTTGCCCTATCCAGTGGGCTAGATTAATTTCCACAAACCTGAACCCACATACCCTTAGATATTTCAGCTTATCCTCTTCCATTGGATGATGCACGGCAACCTCAAAGTAAATAGGCACACCCATGTGAACAGCCGTTACATCTGGTCGATATTTATCCATAAGGGTCAGTTCCAAAACAGCATTGGTGTAAGAGATTTCTCCCTTCTCTACTGTCATAATATTAGACCCGTTTTTCAAGATTTCTTTAGCACGCTGATGTAAGACCGTTTCACCGCTTCCAGTACAATCGCTAGTATCTGATTGGTGTCTAAAGTGCCATGTATAGACCGCACCTTGCACAGCCATTAAATCTTCCCCACATTTGGCACAATAGCAGCCACACTTCAAACCACGCTGAACGTTTTCAATAAAGACCGCTTGGTTTGATTCTCGTAATAGGGCATATCGAGACATGTATTTAACGATAGGCTGCATGCGCTAAAGTTAAACTACCACCGCCAAATGCCCTAACCACCCCTCTCCAGATTTTGGTGTATGTAACCCCCACCCGAGACCACCTGGTGAAGCAGCCCCCGGCTAAACTCTGGCCGGAATGTCCCGACCGTCTAAAACAAATCGTTATGCAATTACAGAAAGCAACCCGGAAGCAGTCAAAAATTAAACTGAGCTTGTCCGGTTCGAGTGGGTCAGGTAAGACCTTCTCCGCATTACTAATGGCCTTTGGCATGTGCAACGACTGGTCAAAGATTGCCGTGCTGGATAGTGAAAACTACTCGGCTTCATTGTACTCTCATCTAGGTGCGTTCAATGTGGTTAATCTGCATGAGCCATTCACTCCTGAGCAGTACATTGACGCAATCAAACTATGCGAGCGCTCAGGTATGGAGGTCATCGTCATCGATTCCATTACACACGAGTGGAATGGCAAAGGTGGCTGCTTAGAAATCCATGATAAGGAGACAGCCAAGATGCGTGTTCCCAACTCATTCACAGCATGGGCAGCGGTTACTCCAAGGCATCAAGCATTTGTGGACGCCATTATCCGCTCCAAATGCCACATCATTTGTTGCACACGCAGCAAAACCGAGTACATCCTTGCGGAAAAGAACGGACGGCAAGTACCACAGAAGGTAGGTATGACGCCAATTACACGCGAGGGATTTGACTTTGAAGTGTCCATCCACTTTGAGTTGGATCATCAGCACAAAGCGTTTTGCAGTAAGGACAGAACAGGCCTATTTATTGACCGTGAGCCATTCGCAATCACGGCTGAAATTGGCAGGGAAATTATTGAGTGGTGCAACTGTGGTGAAGATGCTACAGAAGCAAATGTCCTTGCTCTAATTGAGGCCTGCACAGCCATTAATGACCTGTTCCAAATTTACAGGGATTACCCACAATTCAAACAATCCCTTTTACCGCAGTTTGAGCAACGCAAACGCGAGCTGATTACTGTACATGAAACCCGATTAGCCAACCAAAAAACCAACAGCGATGCAGTTCATTGAAAACCTCCCATGGGTGGAAACCGCCCAACCTGTTAGCCCTATCATTGATGCCTCAACTGATAGACCGTTCATTCAAGCAAATACAATTCCAAGCAGCTTACGGGAATTGCGAGACAAGCACATTATTCCTGTATTCGTGAAAGACAACGAGCCAACAATTAGCCACAACGACTTTATAGAAGTCACACAGGAGGCATTATCAGAGGTGTATGGTCATGAGCAGATTCTGCAACCTAGCATTAGGCTATCCCATCCAATCAAGGGCAGGATTCCTGAAGCCAAACTCAAAGCAGCTAACCAACTGCTAGAACACGAGAAAACGCTATACTATGAACGTATGGCATTCGTGATTGAAGTACCGACCATTTCTGATGTGGTTGGTGGCAATATGCTGACGCTCACTGTAGGTGGCGTGAAGGCTTACAATCTTGATAACCTATACAACCGCAAAGGTGCGGATGAGCACTTCAAGGTCTTTATTGGGTTCAAGAATCAGGTGTGCACTAATCTTTGCATTTGGACAGATGGCTACTTATCGGATTTGAAGGTTAGGTCTGTAGGGCAATTGAAAGGTTGCATCCGCACCCTCTTTGAGCGTTACAGCGCTAGCTTCCAACTGCAACAGATGGAAAAGTTAACTCAGCACAGCTTGACGGATAGGCAATTTGCACAAGTGATTGGTAGGTGCCGAATGTACCAGCATTTACCAAGCCACTTGAGGAATGACATACCTCCCATGCTCATGGGTGATATGCAGATAGGTGCTGTTTGTAAAGACTTCTTCAAGGACGAGAATTTCTCTGGGAATGATGACGGTAGCATCAGTTTGTGGAAAATGTACAACTTGATGACGGGTGCACTTAAAAGCTCTTACGTAGACGCGTTTCTAGACCGAAGCGTCAATGCTTACCACTTCACAGAGCAGATTCGTTTCGCCTTGCAGAAGCAGGGGTACAGCTGGTACCTGAATTAGATGAACGAGGCCAGTGGGTTTCCCGCTGGTCTCTATCCAAGTCACGATACCATGCAATTTTTGTGAAACAAAAATTGCGTGATACTAGCCCTATTGACATCATGAACGGACACGAGCTCAGCACCGAGGCGGTGTTGTGTATGGTCAAGACCACTGGTAAGCTGCTCGAATTACGCTCCCCCTTCAGAGCGCTTTGCATCAGAGAGTGTATTGGCATACCTATCAACACCTGGGTTTACGTCGACGGCATTTACGCCGTGCATGCTTTCCGTATCGGGTTCCTAGTGAACGGAAGCATTCAACCCTACAACCATTTCCAGATTTCCATCACGTTTTAAACCACAATCGCATGAAACACTTACCCGGCGGGCAAGCTGCCGAAATAGAAGTCAGCTATCGCCCAGCCATCTCAGAAAAACCAGAAATCACGTCCTGCTTGGATGCTTACAACGTCCTCAGAAGCTTTATCCCACCCGGGAGCATCGCTCTGAAGGAGCACATGGTCGTGCTGTACCTGAACCGAGCTAACCGCGTCATCGGCGCATACAAGGTCAGTGATGGTGGCATTACTTGCACGGTAGCTGACTTACGGTTGATATTCTCCGTTGGAGTAAAGACCGTAGCCACCAGCTTTATCGTTGGACACAACCATCCATCGGGCAACCTGAAACCATCAGCCGCGGATATAGCCTTGACCAAGAAGCTCAGGGATGCTGGAGCAATGATGGACATTAAGCTCCTAGATCATATCATCCTCGTCCCAGAAGAGGGCAAGTATTTCAGTATGGCAGACCACTGCTCTTTGCAGTAAAAGTGGGATGTATTACAACCCACGTCTAGTAGCAGCAGGAAATTCCTGTTCACAACAGAACAACACACAAGCGGGCACGGACTAGACCTCTGTGCCTGCTATCATTCACGTAAATCAAACAATCAAATATGAGACGAATCACAGCTCTCTCGCTGTTAGTGCTATTGTGCGCTTGCAGCAAAACAGAACAAGCGCCTAGCGCTTCAGGTATCACGGGTAAATGGCACATGGCAAAGTTTGTAGACTGGGTAACGGTCGGAGGCGTTACCACCAAGGATTCAACTATCCTTGACCCACTGGCAATTCTAGCCGAGTTCAAAGCAGACACCATCCTGATTCAGGAAAGGAACGGCACGGTCTACAGGAAAGACACGCAAACGTATTCTATCTCGGGTAACACGTTATACTGGACTAAGTACTGGAACCCAACAGTGGTAGATACTTTCCAGATTCTGACCCTGAACAGCAACACCCTATCTCTTTACAAGAAGTCCACGAAATCCAACAGCGTTACGCAGTCGTGGGATTATTGGGTTAGATAGGTCGTAACTTCACAACACGAAAAACCCCTGCTAGCTGGTCAATTCCAGCTGCGGGGGTTCTTTCTTCACTTCTCATCATCAACCGCAAAGTATGGCCGCCATGACCTTCTCTGAACGCATTCAGTGGAATCCCGCTGACCTTTACATCTTGCATTTGTCTGGATTCCCGATTGCTGAACTTTACAGGCTCGACTACGGGTTCGGCATTGCTCAATCTGCTCTCTACGCGCATGTCTGTTCACTTACTACGGAGCTAAAGCCAGGGCAGGACGACTTTATTGAAATCCTGCTGCCACAAGCAAAGCTGGAAGACTTTCATCGGCAGATTGATGACATTTTCCATGATGCTCTGCCAGAGGGTAGACAAACACTGTGGACGATAATGGCAAGATACCTCTGGGACGATAATTACAAGACATTCTGTGATAATCTGCATGCGAGAAGGTTTGAGGACCCGGATCTAGGTAACCTGTTCCGGGCGTTAGATGATGGAATAAAGCGGGGGATGTTTGAGTGATGGCTCTCCTTCCTTGAGAAGGTCATACTCGACTTCCTCATAGTGCATGTGCTTCGTAACGTAATGCAAAGCGCCTCTTGCTGGGTCAAATAGCTCAATCTCTGCTTTGTGATGCCTATTGCGGCTATAAGCAGGAAATACAAGTCGTTTTGCTTGCTTGATGACTCGCAATCCCTTACTGCCATCAAGCGCTGTTTTGATTAATGCATGTGCGTGGTACCCACTTCTGAACTCGTACTTCTCTAGCACGTAAAAAATCTCGGGGCGATACCCTTTCTGAAGTCCTGCGATAGTCAACCAAATTTCCTCCATCCGCTTGTGACCGATTTCCGCAGTCATTACATAATTGCTAGTGAACGTACAAAACGCAGTCCACTGCTTGGGTAAAAGCAGTTCGGCCCAAGCATCTCTCATTTGCTTAGCCCTAGGGGAGTAATGCCTCTCCGGCTCTTGAATACTCTTAAATGTCTGTTCCATGGTTCCGTTTTTCAGGTGTACAATGTGGCACCGACAATCTAGCTTACTAGCTGTCAAAACAACTACGGTAAGTTGAGTTCGGCATCTCCCAGTCTATCGTTGGATAACTACAGGGAGCGATGTCGTCGAGGGCTCGGAATGGAGTGGTGTGTGTGTGAGTGGCAGTACCCTCACTAGGCGCTACCACTCACTCTACTGCATGACAGGTATTAAGCCAGAAACCAGTTCTAGCGTGCTTTTTCAAGCTATCTACCTTCCTATTTTGCGGTATCAGAACAGGTGTAATCCTGCTTAGCTACCAAGTCAAAACTACAATACCGAGGCGCTTTAATGCACGGGGCTAGTTGAACAAAGCACAACCCTCTTTAATAGGAAGCTCACCGCCTCCTTTCCATACAATTGCCATGCGGTATTTTACCACAACTCCGTTTCCAGAGCTTACGACTTTCTTCTAAAATTGACGTTATGTGTAGACGGCCTTCTCGGCCAAGGGCACCCCCTTCAATTCTAATGGTTGCACCTGTAGACTAAGGTGCGAAATACTGCTGATTCCTTCTTATGGTGAGTCC
>CAMFLX010000170.1 GCA_945957555.1 uncultured Cytophagales bacterium | reverse complement strand
ATGTACAACTTGTAACCAACACATTTACATATTCACCTTTTTTGTAATGTTTTTTAGGGAATACCACTACCTTGTTTGCTGAATTTTTACCACTGAGGTATTCTTCAGATCTTTTGGAGTAGCCTTCCACTAGTACTTTATGAACCTTATTCAAGTCGTTTTGGTTTCTTTCTGCCGAACTTTGAGATTGGGTTGCAATGATTTCGCTCAGTCTCCTACTCTTTATCTCTTCAGGGACATCATCTGCTAGCTTTTTTGCAGCCGGCGTACCAGGTCTTTCGCTGTATGAAAACATGTAGGCGTAATCATACTTTACGAGCTGCATTAATGAAATCGTTTCTTGGTGTTCTTCTTCAGTCTCTGAGCAAAACCCAGCGATCATATCGGTAGAGATGCCGCAGTCTTCACCGATGATGCGTCTGATGGCATTTACCCTGTCAATATACCATTCACGATCATAAGTTCTATTCATCAACTCTAATATCCTTGAGCTGCCACTTTGCGCTGGTAAGTGTATATTGTTACAGATGTTTTCGTATTTTGCAATGGTATGTAGAACTTCGTCAGTAATATCCTTTGGATGTGATGTAGAGAACCTTACTCTTAATTCTGGAGAAAGAAGCGCTACTTTTTCCAGTAGTTGTGCGAAGTTAAGATTGTCACCTCCATTAGGTGATGTCCACTTGTAGCTATCTACGTTTTGTCCTAGTAATGTAACCTCTTTATAACCTTGAGCAATAAGGTCTCGTGCTTCGTTGAGGATAGTCTCAGGATCCCGACTTCTTTCACGGCCTCTAGTATAAGGTACTACACAGAAAGAACACATGTTGTCACAACCTCTCATAATAGAAATGAAAGCTGTAACACCGTTGCTATTCAAGCGTACAGGAGTAATGTCATCATAGGTTTCTTCTCTGGATAAAAATACATTGACTGCCTTTTGGCCGTTGTCTACCTCATTGATCAACATGGGAAGAGAGCGATATGAGTCTGGGCCTACAACGAGGTCGACGATCTTTTCTTCGTCTATAAGTTTAGACTTAAGTCTTTCTGCCATGCAGCCCAACACACCAACGATCATGTCTGGATACTGGTTTCGTTTGCTATTGAACAATTGAAGTCGCTTTCTTACTTTTTGCTCAGCATTTTCACGGATGGAGCAAGTATTTAAGAATACAACGTCTGCGTCTTCGAAACGGGAGGTTGTATCAAAACCTGCAGTATTCATCACGGAACTTACGATTTCACTGTCTGCAAAATTCATTTGACAGCCGTAGCTCTCTATATATAGTTTTCTTTTTTTGCCTGTGTCAGAGTCTTGAGTGGTACGAACCGTCTCTGCCTGTTCTGGGGTAATGTTGTTATTGAGGATATCAATGTCTGAAATGATATTTTTCATTGAATCATTTTTCCGCAAAGTTAATGGAAATAGTTGGATTTATGCCAAAATGGCGTGAAAGAAGTTTCATGGTCGTGTTTTGGGGATGTACGAGTTTGATTCTGTGGAATATGTAAAAAACATTTATAAATTTTAAAATACTGCTGACATACTGTTGTCATGGGGTGTCGATAGCTTTGTTGGGTAATTATACATGAAGTATGGAAAAGTTAGATTTAACGAAGACATTTAAAGAATATTATAGTGCGAAGCCACATGCTGAACTGGTAGATTTTGGCGAGATCCATTATTTGTCTATTGATGGTAAGGGTGATCCTTCAGGAGATGGGTTTGCATTATCTCTGCAGGCTCTTTATTCGGTGGCTTATGCGCTTAAATTTTATTATAAGGCCAAGAGTTTAGACTTTGTAGTTGCAAAATTGGAAGGATTGTGGTGGTATGATGAGGTGGTTTATAAAGGTTTAACCGTAGACAGCGCACCAACTTCAGTGCCAAGATCAGAATGGTTTTATCGCTTATTGATTAGAATTCCTGAATATGTAGACGGCGATGTTTTGACTTTGATTATTGATAAAGTTTTTACAGAAAAGAAGATATTGCTGGCAAAGCAAGTGGCTATCATTAAATTTAATGAAGGTAAAGTAGTGCAAATGCTTCATGTCGGTAGTTTTGATCGTGAACAAGAATCCCTATTGTTGCTACAAGAGTTTATGAGGCAGCATGGCTTAAGTCGTAACGGTCTACATCATGAAGTTTACCTTTCTGATTTTAGAAAAACACCAAGTGAACGTCTGAGGACGATTCTTCGTGAGCCCGTTAAATGATTTTTGAGATAAAGTTTTTAAAAGAACGAACGTTCATTTATATTTGTGATCGAAATATGAGAGTTCGTGACGAGAATAAAGAGTGTCTTGTAAGGCAAAAGGCTTTAGAGATGTTGGTAGAGAAAGGTTTCGATGGTTTTAGCATGCAAAAATTGGCCAAAGAAGCGAACGTATCACCTGCAACGCTTTATATTTATTTCAAAGATAAGGATGATCTTATTGTTCAGTTAGGCTTGGCAGAGGGCAAGAGGGCTACAGAATTGTCGATGCAGGATTTTGATCCTGAAATGCCTTTTGAGGCGGGTATGCGTATTCAGTGGCGCAACAGGGCTAAGTATTGGATAGAGTATCCTTTGGAATCAAGTTTTTTTGAGCAATTGAAGCATTCTCCTTTTAGATGTAGGGTAATGGGGCCTATTTCAAATGCATTCAAGGAGAAGATGACGCTTTTTTGTACGAATGCCATTAAAAATAAAGAACTAAGTCCTATGCCAGTGGAAGTATATTGGTCTATAGCATTTTCACCCTTATATACGCTGCTGAGGTTTCATCAGGAAGGTAAGAGTTTAGGCGATAAGGATTTTACGATTTCGGAGGAGATTATGAACCAAACCCTTGAAAGGGTTTTAAAGGCACTTAGACCCTAAGTATTGAGGGTAATATTGTGTTGATTTTTTAGATTAATTTGTTCAGTTAGTAAACGAATGTTCATTTAAAGGGTATGAATGTAATTGTTTTAAAAACCAATATAAGATATAAAAAAGAGTTGAAGGCAATAGCGCCTGTGTTAGATACAGTAAGTGGTATCACACGTTGGAATGTAGCTCTAGATGACAGTGATAAGATATTGCGCGTAGAATCGGAGACCTTAGGGGCAAGAGACATTATAGCACAAGTAAATGCTTTGGGTTTTAGATGTGAGGAATTGCTGAATTAGAAATTAATTAATTACATACGGCGGCGTTAAATTATTAAGAGCAAATAAAATAGTATGGAGGAAATATTAGACACATTAGATAAGAAAGAAGATTTACAGCCCAAACATACCTTTACAAGATATCAAAAATTTATGATTGCCATCTTGGCCTTTTTACAGTTTACGGTGATACTGGACTTTATGGTGTTGTCGCCCTTGGGATTTATTGTTATGAAGGAAATGCAGATTTCTACGAAACAATTTGGGATGGTAGTGTCTGCTTATGCAATCAGTGCAGGACTCGCTGGTCTTTTTGCAGCAGGTTTTGCGGATAGATTTGATAGGAAAAAGTTTCTCATGTTTTTTTATGTAGGCTTTTTGGGAGGTACCGTGTTTTGTGCCATGGCACCAACTTATGAAATGCTACTTGCTGCTAGAATCGTCACTGGAATCTTTGGTGGCGTGATCGGCTCAGTAGGTTTCGCCATCATTGGAGATTTGTTTGCGTTAGAAGTACGAGGGCAGGTGATGGGTTTTGTGCAAATGGCTTTTGCAGCGAGCCAAATTTTGGGCTTGCCTATAGGTTTGTTGCTAGCTAATGAATTCACTTGGCATGCTCCTTTTTGGATGATTGTGGGTTTGGGTATTATCGCTGGTGGGATAATGTATATATATATGAAACCGGTAAATGCACACCTTAAGATTAAATCCGAAAGAAATGCTATTGACCATCTAGGGCATGTGATTTCAAATATAGAATATCTTAAAGTGTTTTTAAGTACAGTTTTATTAGCAACTGGAGGTTTCATGCTCATGCCTTTAGGTTCAGAATTTAGTACTAATAATTTGGGATTGACTAAAAATCAGTTACCCTATTTGTATTTGGTAACAGGTATTGTTTCTATTGCTTTCGGACCTTTAGTTGGAAAGCTAAGTGATAAAAAAGGTAAATATACCGTGTTTGTGATTGGTTCGATCATCAGTATTGTGATGGTCTTGATTTATACCCAGATGGGAATTACACCACTTTGGGTTTGTATGGTCTTGAGTGGGATCATGTTTGTAGGCATCAGTTCTCGAATCATTTCTTCTTCGGCACTTATTACAGCAATACCCTCAATGCAGGACCGTGGGGCATTCATGAGTGTCAACTCTTCTGTACAACAGATTTCAGGGGGTATCGCTACAGGAATAGCGGGCATGATTGTGGTTAAGAATAAAAGTACTGGACTGTTGGAACATTATGATATCTTGGGTTATGTAGTTACAGGAAGCATTCTGGTAACGATAGGTCTTATGTATATCGTACACAAACAAGTACAATCCAAACTATTGACTCATAAAGCGGTATAGCTTCGAAGGTTCTTGGTAGATATCAATAAAAAGCCCCTCATGTCCATGAGGGGCTTTTGTTTTATAGGGGTTCAGTCTGTTTTATAATAATTGTAGAGCCTTTACCCATCAATTATGAGTGGAGCTATAGCTTTGTAAAGAAGCACAATGAACAAGAAACTTAAAAATCAGCCTTAGTTTCTCCGTTACGTAATCGATTGCATAGTAATTTCCTGTGATTCACATTACCTTTTGATACTTTAGTTGTCTTCTACCTGAAAAACTGAATGAAGATTAGCGCTACAAGCAGCACTGTACTTGGATGTCCCCCAAACCTATTACTTCTGATACTTTTATCAACATAAATTTAGATAAAAGTCAAGGTATAGAATAGATTTTCGCTGTATTAGGAATGCTAGATATTTCAGGTTTTAACAATATACTTCGAAACCATAAACATCAGGCTATGTCACGAAAAACAATTACTCGTTTATGTATTATTTTTCCCTTTATGCTAAGTCATTTACTTTGGGCAGAGGGTACCAAACAGTTAAGGCCTACGGCAACCGATTCCACATCCATACAAATTCTCAAAGGAACGGATTCAGGGTCTGACTTCGCTACTTACAATGGACCAGTTGATTACCGACTTAATATCAGAGTGTGTGAGGTGGGAGAGGTCATCTGTCTTGGCTTTCAGAAAAAGACCAAGCATGCGTTTCGATTGATAGACCCTACGGGCGATTCGGTCATTACCACTACTTCGTTGAACTATGCAAGCACAGTAGACAATGGCTATATTTTGAACTATGCACAAGCTGTGGCAGGACCCAACATTGTAAATGCGGCAGGTTACAAACCCATACTGTATACTGCTACAAAGACTGGAGATTATCATTTGGAATTTAAGGTTACCGACGTGCTCACTAATCCAGAACGATATATAGGTTTGTTTGACGTAACAGTGCTGAGGAACAACGTAGTACAAGATGGTAGGCTATGGAGTAAGTCATGGTTGATCAACGTGCAAAGTAGTAGCAATACCATCAATGCCAAGATGTTTGTCTATACCAGTGACCAGATTGTATCACGTTTAGAGTTTAACGGTGCCAAGCCATTTGAATTTAATATCTCTTGTAACAGCACTGGGGTGAAAAAGACAGGGATTACCGATGATGATCGTAAATCTGTGTATAATAACTTCACTTACCCAGAGTTCCCGATTTTCTTAAACGATCCCGATATCAAATGTTTTCCCACAGGGGTCTTTGGTGATATTGTAGGAACGCCCACCTTTTCAGGATGTGGGGCGGGGTCCTGTATATACGTTCAGGTGAATAAGGCAGGGAACATTCAGGTCTTGATGGATTTGGATGGGGTGGCTGGCTTTCAGGCGAATGGAGCAGACATTATCCTATCTAAAACAGTAACTGCCGCTGGTCTGCATTGTGTGCCTTGGGATGGCAAGGATGGTAACGGTAACGTTGTGGCCTACAATCAGGTTTTGAATATGAAAATCTCGTTTCTGTCGGGACTTACACACTTACCCTTGTACGATGTGGAACAAAACCCTAATGGTTTTAAGGTATTCTATGTAAGACCAGCATCTCCTTCAGCACAAACACAGATTCCCTTGTTTTGGGACGATTCGGACATCACTGCTAGTGCAGGTATAGATACCAAGGTGAACATTGCCACAGGTTGTGTTGATGCCGCAGGTTGCCATAAATGGACGGGTAGAGGTGCTAATGGCAACGAAGAAACGATCAATACATGGTGGGCGGCTGAAACGAAATCAGTAGGTATTACCTATAACTATATCAATGTGGATATAGATGCCAATAAACTAAAGCCTGGTAAGGGTGCATCCAACGACGATACGTATTGTGGTGATGGCTCTGCGTACCAACTCAATGCCAAAGTGGTAAAAGCCACAGGTGTAAAGTGGACAAGTTCTGGTACTGGTACTTTTTCTCTGGACAGCGATACCAATGCTAGCTATACCCCCTCAGTGGCTGATATCAATGCGGGCAGTGTAAAACTCAAGATTGCCTCTACGGGCAATGGTAACTGTCCAACAGTTTATGATTCTTTATTGTTGACCTTTACCAAAGCATTGGTTTTAAATCAAGGAATCGATACGGTGGTTTGTCAAAACAATCCTTCGATACAACTATATGCTGTGGGTGCGAACTTTGCCACGGTAACTTGGAGTGGAGGCACAGGTACCTTTAGTGATATTCACAGTCTTACACCTACTTATACCCCATCAGCAACAGAACTGGGATTGACAAGTTTTACCTTAACACTGTCTGCAACACCAGCTTCAAATATTTGTTCTGCGGCATCAAAGAACCTTAAGATTACAGTCTTGAAAACCCCAGTGGTAGATGCGGGTACCAATGCAATCATCTGTAGCGACAATTCCTTGATTAACATCACAGGTACTTCCTCTACTGGCACTGGGCTTTGGTCTGGTGGAACGGTATCGCATTTTCAATCGTCTTTGGCGACTTTAACGAATCAGTATCAGCCAGATGCAACAGAGTTCAATACAAAGACCTTGAAGCTGTATTTCACTTCTACTCATAATAGGGTTTGTAAGGCCGTAAAGGACTCTGTAGTATATACCTTACAAAAAAATCCTGATGAAGCAACTGTGGTTGGAACCACCATATGCAGTACTACCGCTCAGGCGATCCTTACACTAGCCGGAACAGAGACTGGGGTGACTTATCAAGCGTATCTGGGCAATACCACTGCCAATCCTTTGGGAACAGCCGTAGTCGGGCCAAGCTCACAAATTACAGTGACTAATGCGGCACCACTTGTTACGGGAGATAATCTGGTGTCCATACGTGCTTCAGTATTGGGTTGCAGCACCAGACTGATGCTGGATACCGCAAATGTTCGCATCAATCCAGATCCTAATACAGGATTGGCCGTTTCAGCAAACCCCAAAAATATCTGTTCGGGCGGTGCTACTTCGATCACGATCATCAATAGTGAAAAGAACGTTCGCTATGAGTTGTTTGATGGTAACCTAAGTTTAACAACTGCAATCGGAACTGGTAGTAACATGGTTATGGGGCCTTTTGTGTTAAGTACCATAGGTTTGCATGTGTTTTCGGTGAAAGCTAGCATAGCGGGCTGTACGACCAAACCTTTGACCGATACCGCAGGAGTACAAGTGGACCAAGGGATCAATACCAATTTGAACATCAACTATCTGACGCCAGTTTGTAGTACCAGTGGTAACCCATCGGTGACTTTGGTAGCAACAGAGCTGGGCGTATCTTATGATATTTACGAAGGCTTAACGAAGTTAAATACCGCTTCCTTGCTTGGCAATGGTTTAAATCAGTCATTCAGTCTCAATTTAGGTGTCGGCATACATACCTTGACGATCAAAGCTAAGAATGCAGGCTGTGGTCAAGTGCAATTACTGAAAGAGCCTGTAATTACGGTAAATGCTCCAGCAAATGCAGACGCGATCTCTATTTCAGCGAATAAACAAGCACTTTGTCAAGGAAGCCCTTTGGTGGTAACTGTGAATCCGACTAAGGCGGCTACCTATACTTACACTTTGTTGAATGGAAACACCGTCTTAGGAGTAAAAAGTGGTGCCAACGGACCTTTAGTATTCGATCCAGTAGTGTTGGGTGTGGGTACACATTTTTTTAGTGTGGAAGAGTCCATTCCATCATGTACTAAAGATACAACGACTAAGCTCAAAGTAGTAGTAGATTCTCTAACAAGAACAAACCCAACACTCAAGGCCAGTGCGGATACTATTTGTGAATCAGGTCAGGCAAGTTTTACACTCGGAAATGCCCAGAAGGATGTAACTTACATATTGTACGACAATGGATCCGTACGTGCCGCACAAGCAGCTCCTACCAATTCTGCAACCCTGGTATTTGGCCCTTTTACATTTACCGAAGGCGATCACTTATTGAGTCTTAAGGCCAAGTCGGCAGGATGTGATACGGTAAATATAACTGCTACTGCAAAACTCCGTATGAATGGTGCGCCCAAAGCTTCTCTACTAACAGTTAAAACCTCCGAAACGCAAATCTGTGCCAACGAGCCGATCAGTGTGAATGTAAGTCCAACGCGCAGTGCCTTGTACCAATATACCTTGCTTGACAATGGCGTCTTTAAGGCTATCCAAAAAGGGAACAATGGCTTGATTACATTTAATCCAGTAACTCTTGGTGTTGGTGTCCACCAGCTCAGGGTTTTAGAAACGGTAAAGGGTTGTGCAGGAGATACTACTGGAGCGGTGCAAGTACTTGTAGATTCTTTGACAAGAACGAATCCTGGTCTTCTTGCCAGTGCTGATACCATTTGTGAATCAGGTCAGGCAAGTTTTACACTCAGCAATGCCCAAAAGGATGTAACATACACCTTGTTTGACAATGGGGCAATACGTGCTACACAAATCGCGACAATAGAAGGTGCTACCTTGGTATTTGGGCCGTTTACATTTGCCGAAGGTGATCATTTGTTAAGCCTCAAGGCCAAGTCGACTGGTTGTGATACGGTGAATATAACTGCTACTGCAAAACTTCGTGTGAATGGTTCGCCGAAGGCATCCGCATTAAATGTAACTCCATCCAACACCAAGATTTGTGGTAATGAACCTTTTGGTGTTAGCGTGAAAACATCTCGTAGCCCACTTTATCAATATACCTTGTTTGACAACGGAGTTTTCAAATCTACCCAGAATGGTAACAATGGTACTTTATTATTTAATTCGATAGTATTGAGTGATGGTACACATCAGCTTCGTGTTGTAGAAACCGTCCAGGGCTGTGCTAATGATACCACGGCAGAGGTTTCAGTGGAAGTCTACCCTGCCATTGACAGTTTAGGTCCCTTGCTGAAAGTAAGCGATGCCGTATCGTGTACAGATACAGCGATTACAGTAGACCTGCTTAAGGCTCAAAAAGGGATCACTTATACTTTGTTTAGGAATAATGTGGCTATGCTACCAGTATTGACTGCGGTTCATACAGGAGATACGCTTCACTTTGGCAAGTTTGGAAACATGTCTGCGGGTAAATATCTGTTTACTGTATTGGCAAGCAACGCAGGTTGCAAGTCTGTAAATCTTAGATCTACTGATTCTTTATTGGTCAATAAAAAACCCGATAAAGATATTTCAGTAATCGATAATTCCCCGATCTGCATCCATAGCGACAATAGTGGTAATAGCTCAGTGGTTTTAGCAATTCAAAAGGAGGCAGAGGTGAGTTATAGTGTCTATAGGGGTAAGTTCATGAAAGATTCTCTTTTGGGTACCACTACCGATATGACTTTTACTGCAGGGCCATATTATGAGGCAGGTTTTGATACTCTTATAGTCGTGGCAAATAGAGAAGGTTGCAGAAGCGTTGTGTTGGATAGTATTCAGTACGTCACGATCAATAAATACCCCAATCTCAAACTAAGTTCTGTTGGGGATACCATTTGTTTCCCTTCCGATGCAGCTGTGAAACTATTACAAACAGATAGTTCCGTGAGTTATATTGCCCAAGTAAGGTCAACAGCTGCTATCACTCAAAAGGGTGGTGGAGACTTGGGTTTTGCATTACCACAAAACATCTTGCAAAAAGGTGTTAACGAAGTTGTATTCAGGGTTTCGGTAGCCGGTTGTGGCAACAGACAAGTAGGAGTGGACACTGTACTTGCCATAGGAGATACTGCGGTATTGACTGGTGATACCATAGTTTGTGAGGGGGCGATAACCACATACACGATACAACCTGTATTGGGTGCTCGTAAATATACATTTACAGTGCCAACTGGAGCAGGCTATGTGCAAAATGGCAATAGTATTACCGTGACTTGGGGTGACAGTGCGAGCTCAGGTGTCGTGAGTGTAGTGCCAGACATCGCCGGTACACTTTGCGATCGCATCGCTGCCCGTTTGAATGTGCGCGTGTACCAAGCTTTTAAAGGTCAAGCCTTACTTACTGGCAAAGATACATTGTGTGTAGGAGAGAGAGACACCTTGAGCATAGAAGGGATATTGGGTCTGGCAGATTATACTTTGGATAAAGTTGATGGAGTGGACATGGTAGAGGTTTCAAAGACGCAACACCAGCATAAACAGTATGCAGTTCATTATACTAAAGTTGGTACTTTTGTATACACCTATCATCTCATCAACCCATGCCGTTCCAAAGATAGCATATTGACCAAAACAGTGGTTGTATTGCCGCAAGCGGTAGCCTCTGTGGGTACCTATCCCGTATTGGAAATGAAATATTTTCCAAGAGAGGTAGTGCTCGATGGTAGTGCCAGCAGCAAGGGGCCATTTACATATAAATGGTACACCAAACCTGCCATACAGATCAATAACCAGACTTCAATGATGGCGAGTTTTGTGCCAGAGCAAACCAAACAAACGGTTTATCTCTTAGTGGCCAATAAGTACAAGGGTATGTGTCCTTCGCTGGATTCGACAAGTATATTTGTGGATCTTGGAATCTTCATACCTAATGCATTTACGCCTAACAATGACGGAGATCATGATACATGGCTCTTGGAAAACGTGAATGCGTTCTATCCTAATGTAGGTGTGGATATTTACAGCAAATGGGGTACTTTGATCTATCATTCAGAAGGGTATGCTACGCCTTGGGATGGTACCAAAAACGGAGAGGAAGTGCCTGCTGCTACATATTACTTTGTTATAGATCTTAAGAGGCCAAACTTTAAACCAATCGCAGGTTCGGTGACGATCATTAGGTAAGCGCAATACGATAAGAACTCATGCGGAACGGTGCCCTCTGCGAAAGCGGAATGGGCAC